>JACQRL010000198.1 GCA_016206485.1 Planctomycetota bacterium
CTCTATATTTAAATCATATTCGCCAACTTTAAGTTTTTGAATATCAACTTCAAATGTTTTACTATTTTTGAAAAGCGGTATTTGTATTTTGAACAAGTCCTTCACAGTATCCTTCGCATTTACTTGGATATGCCCCGTAACTTCTTGTTCGTCTATCCCACCCATATCTAAATCAATGAGCATCTTTTGTTCAAAGAGCATATTTCTTACTATTGCTTTTGGTGGAGAATACGCAAAAGGTAAAACGAGGTCATAGTAGGTCCGCCCGGTTTTACCTTCTTCTTCCAAATCTTCTAATCTAAAAACCAATCTGCTGACCGATTCGTCCAACTTATAATTCAATTCCTTTATAGGAATCCACAACTCACCCATATTTCTTGTTAACCATTTCTCATCTTTATTCTCTTCTTCCATTGTTCCGGACCCTTTGATTTGCAGTGTATGCCGGAATTCTTCCATCGGATGGGGCCACATAGGTCTAACGTCTCTATTTCGTGATAGTGCCTCTTCCCGAGGCACTATAGTAATTTTGCCATTGATTTCGCCTTTCAAAAGTTTTTCATTATCAAGATGGAGATGAACGCCGTGCGTCCTTGGTGTGAATTTAACATTTGCAAAATCATCAGTCTTTGACAGGTCACCGAGTGACCAGAGTGTTTTTTCATGTGAAGAGGGAAAATTTCGCACAAAGTTAATCCGCCATCCTTCATCTTCATTTATTTGTTTTATACCCATGATACTCAAGGGTAATCTCACTTCACCAATCCACTTTCCATCACTGATGCCAGTTTCATAAAACAATTCATCGGATGTTGATGACACCTTCCTTGGCATATTAAAAGAAAACCTTTGTATCTTATCGTCTCCTTTAGAGAAATACGCCTCAAAAAGTCCATCACTCTCTTCAGGATTGGCTAATTCTGTTGCAAAGGCGAAATAGAAATTCTCATCGTCATATGAGAGATATGTGGTTGTCTGGTATTTTGCCCATTCTCCTGTAATCTCACTTATATATCCTGTAAAACTGATAGTATCAGCCCACCATTCACCAGGACTGATAACTCCGTCTATCTCCGGATAACGTGGTTTTCTGTGAGTAGTTCCTGTTATTTTGGGAATGAGGACACTGGGTGGTGTATACCATCCATTCTTTCCCTGAATGGCATGCTGATAGGCTGTCTTTGCCTCTCCGGCTGATAAAAAATGCCGGTATATGTAAATTTCATCTATAACCGTTTCTTGAGGAAGAGAAGAACCTATGGTTAACCATCTAAATGAGGAGAGAGGTAAATGCAGATCGTTTTGACGTGATGAGATAAGTCCATCTACATAGGCTTCAATAATACCTTCTTTATAGGTTATAATTATATGGTGCCATTCTCCCTTCTTCCATTGATTGACCCCTACCGGTATTTGAAACGGAACACCGTCACTTGTTTCTCCATATATCCTTAACATCCCATTCGCAATGCCACTGATACCAAATTTGGTTGAACTACATATTCCAACTTGTGGATTATCAATACCATCCCAGAGAGGTTTAACCCACATCTCCAGGGCTCCGCGCTCCCATGATATATTCTTATCCATATCAAATGAAACCGAAGGATTTGTCCCACCTGTAAGCAATGCCTTCCCTTTTATACCATCAACAAATTTTGCTTCTCCTTTTATTATCCCCTGTGGATTGCCTCTGGTTATCCTGGCTGTGACATCCTCATCAAATGGCACATATAAAAGAACATCATCTATCACCATGCCTAAGGCATAATTCATGTTTAGGTTACAAATTATTATAATACTCAATAAAAATCTTTTCATTTACAATCTCCTTCCATACTGAGGAACCACGACTCTTTCCCAACGATAGTGTTCACACACTTTCAACTTTGTACCCGAACTCATCTGGGATCACCTGCAGTATCGCCTCGAGATCGGACTTGTTTTGCCTTTCAAGAGATATTCTTTTCCCTGCACGGTCTATCAACTTTATGTCGGGATTGCTTTCCCGCGCCACATTTTCGTCACAGTTCGCACAGAGTGGATGGTTTGAGAAAGAGCACGCCTGGTGCATCTGGCGCAATTCCACCATGAGCGGATGGTTAAACAAATCGACAAGGCTGTGGTCGTGAACTGATCCAAGGGGATAATGGAGATCCGAGTCGAAGAAGCAGGGGGCAGCAATACCATCCCAGGTAATGCAAATATCCCGCCAAAGTCTCGCACATGGCTTGCGCTTGATTCCGTGTTGACCCGCGTTGCGACGAGTATCATAATCTGAATTACCAGCCCAATTAGCAACAGAGGCAATGTCGATTTGGTCGCTCTGCTCTCTCCATTTACGAATATAGTCCTCTACACTATCAGCAGTGGTACTCATATAGACCGTACGCATGACAACGTATGGCTTACTTGAGCCCCGTTCATTCTTAAGACGAAAGAATCTCTCGACATTATTGACTGTTGTCTGATAGTCTAGCCCGCACCGGATCTTTCCGTAGACATCAGGATCTGTTCCTTCCAGGCTGATATTCAGTTTGTCGAGTCCCGTGGCAAACAGCCGCTTTGATTTTTCCGCAGTCAATTGCCCCGCATTGGTTGAAGTAAAAACGTCAAACCCTTTTACCTTGGCGTATTCTATCTTTCGGAATATCTGCGGATCTCCTAAAGGATCTGCCATCCAGTATAAAATCAAAGAGCGGCATCCTAACTCAAATACCTCATCCATGAGACGAGAGTATAGATTAAAGGACATGATCCCTCTGTCTCTCCGAAGGGATGGTTGTGGACAAAAGACGCAGTTGGAATTGCAGATATTTGTCGGCTCGGGATGTATAGATTTGGGTGAAAGGCCCACGACCTCAGAAAACAGTTCTGCATTACTCATAACAACATTACTTCTCGGTATTTTGTTAATTTTTAACATTTTTACTTACTCCTTTCATACTCCTTCTTTGCCTGTTATTAATCCTAATTTGTAAAATCCCATTCGTTACCTGATGCCCAGTCATTCGGTATATCTGCTTCTTTCTTCCATCTAACATGTCCATCACCATAAAGGAGGTTCCTTCCGCCATCATGGTTCTGCCATGATAGATGGTCTCCATCTACCCCTCCTGATGCTGGCCATGGTAATCCCCTGGAAACATTCGTTCTCTGGGCGCAACCCAAGACTATTCTAACAGAGGCATTCTGTGGGGTAGACTGTCCACTACAGTAGCCATTGAAATTATAAGATATATCTGTAGTTTCGTCCGGTGGCAACCCGGTATAAATAGTAGCGGTAGGACAGCGGAATAATGCCTGCCTTGACGACTGAAATCCTCCTGCAAGTTCTAAAACATACGGTCTGATAGAAGCCATGAATGATGGGTCACCTGAAGGTGGACCAAATGCCCCTGCCTCTTCCTGGTCTTTTTGATAAGGATACCTGTCATTGTAATCTTGCTTATACATCTCAATAGCCAACCCAAGTTGTTTTAGGTTATTTGTGCATGACGCTCTTTTTGCCATCCCCCTTGCATTCTTAATGGCAGGTAATAAAAATGCTGCAAGAATACTGATGATAGCAATTACTATCAAAAGCTCTATCAAGGTAAACCCTTTTTTATGGTTTAATCTCCCCTGACCCCAAAAGAATTTCATGTTTCCGGGCAATCTCATCACATGCCTCTTTAACACTTATTTTACCCAGGTATGCCATTTCCAGAACTTGCCTTGCCTCGTCCATCCATGACATCTGACCGGCAACGTAAGGATAAGATTCAGCGTGCTCTAATTCCTGGATAAAGATTTCGTTTTCTCTTGGGCGCGAAAATCTATTAAGATATTCCTGTGAGTAAGCGAGAGATTTAAGCACTGGAATTTCGCACCGGTCACTTATTACAAGTTTTTGCCCTTCTTCACCCATCATAAACCTCAGGAATTCCCAACATTCTTGAGGATGTTTAGTTTTTGCAGAAATGGCAAGATATACAGCAGCACTTACTGTAACCCTCTGCTTACCAGATGGAAAAGGCGATACACCCCATTCAAATTTTAAGTCTTTGGCATCAGAAAGAGGGAGCATCATCCATCTTCCCCCCCATATCATAGCCACTCGCCCGGTTAGAAGAAGAGTCTCGCCTCCCCAGCCGAATTCTCCTGTAGTCATCTCTGTTTTAGTTGGCGCAATATGATGTTTTTTAGACAAATCCACAACCCATTGAATTGCCTCAACCGCCTCTGGCATATTAATTAAACTTTTAGTCCTGTCCTCGTTAAAGAATGCTCCCCTGTTCTGACGTATATATAAATAGAGGTGCCATCCCCGCATGTCAAGTGGAACACCTCCAAAACCAAATTGTTCATTACGACCATCGCCATCGGCATCTTTTGTCAATCTCTTTGCAGACTGCAATAGCATATCCCAATCCCAGGTCTCATCAGGATAAGAAATGCCTTCCTTATCAAAAAGTGTTTTATTATAGAAGATAGATATAGAGTTAGTCCATATAGGTATCCCATAATCTCTGCCATTGAATTTATTATTATCCCACACCTCTTTCCAACTATCACTTTTGTATTTAATAAATTCAGGGTCGATTTCAATAAAAGAGGTAAGGTCATACAATGCTCCCCTGGAAGCAAAATCAGCAATATCCTCTGGCATTAAAAGCATTATATCAGGAGAAGAATCACCTGCTATAGCCGTGAGCAATTTTGCTGTGTAATTTCCTTCTGCCGGAAAGAATCTAACAGGGATCCGGGGATTCCTGTTAGTATTATAATACTCTACACATCTTTCAGCAAATCTTCTATTAAAATTGTCACTCCAGAAGGCAAATGTTATCTCCTCTTTGGAGTGTTTCCTGCCACATCCCAAAAAACTGACCAATATAAATGTTGATACGAATAAACATTTAATAATTTTTGACATATCTTAGGATAAAGATGAAGGGGCATTTTTTGCCCCCCTCATCTTCTTTTACGCTAGTAATTTCCCAACTGTTATCTAATGAGTATCCAATCTACTATCATTGTCCCAGTAGTACTTGACCTGTTTATAGTAAAACCTGTCGCAGTCTTATTGGTAACCCATAGTGTCCGATTTGCATTCCCGGTTAATTGAATATAGTACGAGTTATCAGGTTCTGCAGTTGGAAAGGTTACTACAAGAGACCCTGTGCCAGCATTTAGAGTTGCCTGTCCCCGAAGGTTATTTGCATTAATTCCTGTACCGGAAATGCTCTTCGTCTTTAGTCCATTGCGTGATTGTTCCCATTCTGTCGTTACTCCTGCACCATAAGCGGCTCGTCTCAACCGAAGAACAGGAGAAGTCCCTGCAGCTTCATCCTGGGTTCGTTGATTATTGTAGTCAAAAACAAGATAAGCCCTGTCTGATGCTGTTGGCGTGTCCAAAACCAAATCTGCAGTGGTTCCCGCAAACCAGTTTCCAATAAATGTATGTACAGGCTCTACAGAGGAATTAGAAATAGCATTATTAAGCCTGACGACCCCATCTTTTATCCTATTACCATCCATATACAGAGAGGCTTGTCCTGTCCATGTTACTAAATCTGGACTCGTTCCATCAATCCGGCAATTCATCACACGAACCAACATCCTTAGTTGGCCAGCAGTTGCCGCACAAGATATAGCCTTTACATTGGGACCGCATTCAAATGTACAGTTCCTAATTTCAATACCATCGCTAACTGAGGCAAGATTGATGCTGGTCCCACTGTCGCTAAAAGAACTGTTCTCCAGGAAAAATCCACCACCGCTGTCCAGAGGATCCTGGTTTACTAAATGAATACCTGTAGCGTTATTGAGGAAATGACAGTTGCGAATCGTCCATCCAACAGCCTGGCTTGCATTAAAAGAAATTCCTGTAGTATTTGACCTGAACGTCACATCATCTATGACACTGGTATCTACATTTGAGGCGTTGTATGATGATAATTGTATTCCCGTTGTAAAGTAGCAAATAGCCATACGCCTGAACAGGATACTGGATGTATCTATCGCACCATTTAGAACCTGTATGGCGAGAGAATATGCTATACCTTCCCCGTCTAATGAAAGGTCAGATATTTCTAAGTTCTCCACACCCACAAGTTTAAGTAAAGCGACTCCGCCTCCCATCCCTGCCCATTTTAAAATACTTCCTTCCGCAGTAATCATTGGTGGATACTGAATTGTTTCATTTGCACCTTCACCCCTGATGATGATGGCACGTTTTTCAACGATATAGAGCTCACTTGTAATTTTATAGATTCCTGTTGGTATAAACAAAATTCCACCAGCGCTTGGTAAAGCATTAATAGCCCCCTGTATTGCTAAAGTATCATCAGCCTCCCCGTCACCAACAGCGCCAAATGCCCGTACATCCATCCATGGGCCTTTTGTAACCATATCGCCCACATCATTTAGTTTATATTGATTCATAGAGAGATCTGTTGCAAGCGGCGTAGCAGTACTCTGAGGATAAGATGCTGCATTACAACTTGAGAAACTAAAGACAAACAGCGTAAGGCTATAAATACCTCCTATTAATGCCAATAGTGATAATTTTTTCAGTACTTTGTTAATTTTAGCCATTTTAACTCACTCCTTTCACACAGAATATATCAGGGGGAGATACGGGAAAATACCTCCCCCTGATTTTTTAACCTTACCTCCTATCGTGAGGAACAGTTACATTTACACTAAGTTCTTCTTCATTACCAGCACAATCTGTCGCTGTAACTGAAATAGTGTAAACACGGCCAATGTCCTTGATACCTCTACCAGACCTTTCAGCCCTGAGTTGCAATGGAATTGATGACCAATCAGGTGCTGTATTCCCATCACCAAGTCCATTTATATCTTCGTTGCTTGTTACACTATTCACAGTTAAAGTTACAACACCATTACTACTGGTTATTCCACTGAGTGCTATATCTACCATCTTGTGATTCACTGGCCACAATATAGAAGGAGTGGCTTTCAATGTACCGCTTAGCCCTGCTTCACAATCATCAGGGACACCATCTTCGTCACAATCAGATTCACATGCATCTCCAATACCATCATCGTCACAATCTGCCTGGTCAGAATTGGCTATCGCTGGACAATTATCACAATCGTCCACTACCCCATCACTGTCCGAATCTATTTCACAGGCGTCTCCAATGCCATCTCCATCGCAGTCTTCCTGATCTGAATTTGCAATCATCGGGCAATTATCGGTTTCATCGGTTACGCCATCATTGTCGTCATCCGGGTCGCAGGCATCGCCTAATCCATCGTTATCATTATCTGCCTGATTTGCATTGGATATAGATGGACAGTTATCTTCATCATCCGCAACACCGTCTCCATCGCTATCCAATACTATAGGTAGGTCTCCAACTGCTATTGCATCCATAGGAAGGTACCCGTAGCCATAAGAAGCCCATGCATGCCTCCACCCTACCCATATATAGTTGTTGCCATAGTCAATCCGGATGAAGAGGTCTGGCTCAGCATATAATGGCCCACAGGTAAAGAACATATCAGTTACATCGCCTACTGCAACATCACGGACGCCTACAATATTAGAAAGAGGGACCGGCGCCCATATCTGTCCAAACCAGGTTCCTATTCTATTGGATGTAGTATAAGCACCATCATCAGACAGAAAAACCAACTCATTCCCTGTATTTCTTGGGTCTACATCTCCAATTGCAACTTTACTAACTGTCTTGCCATAAAGTGTGATAGTAGTTAGATTAGGCACATTCTCAAAAAGAACTGAGTATAGACCTAATCCAGCAGATGATTTTCCAATCAGCACTATTTCATCACCGCGATGAGACGAATCAATCTCTCCAGCAGTCAATCCTGTTATTACTGGAAATGGTTGTGGTTGCCCTGGGAGACGAACTGTAGCTTTAGTCCCTCCGAGCAAAGAAGCATTCTCATCAAAGAGACCTATGGTGCCCTTCGCATTAAACAGCATAACTATCTCTTCACCTGGGTTATCTGGCAAAATATCACCCACTGCTACATCAAGCGGGGCCGGTAAAGAATAATCTGATAAAGTTGAATGCCAACCGCCCCAACGGTAAGGAACTCCATTTATGTCTATGAGGTTGAACTGGCTACCGCTTACGAGCAGTATCTCATTTCCGGCATGACCCGGGTCAACGTCTCCAATTGCTAAATCTGTTATAGGCTTATTCTCGGGACTTGTAACTGTATATAACAAAGTCCCATTCGTATCAAAGAAGCCTATATTCGTCCCACTGGCTACAACTACAACATCCTTTCCATACGAGTTTGTTGGTACCATTGCGGCAAAAACCAACAAACCAAACAGCGCAACACCTAACTTTCTTATGCTTTTCATTTTTCCCTCCTTTTCTACCTAACTAATTATTCACATTTACCTTATATCAGTAGTGTCCAAAACCTTTGACCTTATATATAAACTCGGTACCCTCTTTTTATTAACTCACCTCCTTTTTGAGACAGATTTACCGAGGAAATTGTTTTTATGCGTATTCCTTACAATCTCCTCCGCATGATTCTCTAATAATTAATTCTGGTTGTAATAGGGGCTGGCGTTCTACTATGGCCTCTCCATGCATAAGTTTCAGTAACATTTGTGTAGATAATCGCCCTACTTCTTCCAATGGGATCCGTACTGTAGTCAGTGTTGGAGAAACCATTGATGCCACTTCCATATCATTAAATCCAATAATTGAAAAATCATCTGGGATATTTTTACCCATCTCTTTTAATACACGCATAGTCTTTTCTGCTAAGACATCATCAGCACATACAAACGCTGTCGGAGGGACTAATACGTCCAAGAATACCTGAATGAGTTCCGGGACCCTCTCTTTTTCATACAGGGTTTCTATTATCAAAGAATCATCAGGCTCTATCCCAGCGTCCTTTAAGGTCTCTCTGTACCCTTCAAGTTTTTCCTGGTCCGGGGCATAAGCAGAATTACCCTGTAAGAATGCTATTCTTGTATGTCCTAATTTTAACAGATACTGAATTGCTATACTCATTCCTTTCTTCCAGTCAATATTTACTGAGATTGAGTCTTTATCGCGCCGGTCATTAAATAAAAGTACCAGCGGTATTTCTCTATTATGCTTTAATTCTATAATATCCTGGCTGTTTAGCTGCGGTGTCATAGAAATAATCCCATTTACCCTTTTGTTCTTTATCAGTTTCGTATGCCAAAGACCATCTTCTAAGGTTGAAATAAGCAACCCAACATCTTTTTCCAGAAGTTCTGACTTTATGGCAGATACTAAACCTGTAAAAAATGGATGGGCAATTAGTTCTAATTTATCGGTAACAAAACCAATATTAGATGCTATTGCCTCTCTCTCAGGGGGTTTAGCAGCAAAACTTCCTTTCCCCTGTCTACGGTTAATCCATCCTTCATTTACCAACTCTGTTAGCGACTTAACAACAGTAATGCGGCTAACCTCGTACAATTCACATATTTCTCTTTCTGTAGGCAATAGGTCACCTTCTTTATATACTCCATTAAGTATCTTTTGTTTTAGGTCATTTTTTACTTTATAATATAGTGGAACCGGAGGTTCTTCAATCAATCTTGAATTCATATATTCCTTGCCTTTCTCATTCCTATCTTGCTATGTTGACATATTAACTTAATTATTGAATATTTTCTCTTGCCATCCATTATATAGCAATTTTCGTGC
>JACQRL010000206.1 GCA_016206485.1 Planctomycetota bacterium
AGGTGATAGTTAATCCCACTCACAAGCAAACATAATAGTTGCACCACAATAGTTTAGAGTAGATTCGTACGTGGCTTGTCCATCTCCAAAAAGTGAAGGAGAAACAGGGGCTCCAATCGTACTTGTGATTTGCAAGTCATCAGGAGGTGTCGAGATTTTAAGCCATTTTTTTACCAATTTTAAGTAGTCTGACGTTGATATTACGAGTAAATTCCACGGTGGTCCAGAGTCATTATAAAGTTTATGATATGCTATTAAAACATCATAGGAATTATTCTGAATTTGTTCGACTTTTTCATCCGCCTTGCGTTGATTGATGTTAGGAGTAAGCGATGCCCAATCAGGAAGTGTCGCCAATGCTTCTAAAAGTGGAATAACTTCGTCAGCGATATTATCATGACCACAAAAGTTTGCGATGGAATATGCGAGCAACCCTTCATGTATAGTTACTCTTAAAAATTGGCTTTTCCAATATGGATCATTAAAATCAGCAGTTGTAAAAATGTTATCATAGGTTATAGAACTAGACCAAAATCTCGTAAAAGCAAGAGCCCCATCAATCTTTGCTTCGTAAACATCATTTTGAGCAAGTTGAGTTGTTACGCCAGAAATAGCTTCTTGAAGAATCTGAGCTTCTGAAGTTTGTCCAGCATTATTCAACTGAGTCACGTTATTTTGTAGTGTAGCTATTAAACTGTTAATTTTTCCTTTAAAGGTGGTATCAATTTGCTTTTCATTCTTAAATTCTATTCCCATCCAAACATCAGAGATTTGAGCAAGATTTGAGCTAATATTACCAGTTAATGCAATAGCTTGTAGTGCTAAAGAATTAAGAATATTAGTTAAAGGAGCTAGTACCCCTCCTAGATTTTTAAACGCACTAAAGGTATGTATCCCTTGATTGAAATTATTTGTGATAATGTCTGTTTTTCCATCTAGATCATAATCAGCAGGGACTAACCAAAAAGTATTTTTAGGAAGTATAAATTGATGAATTAGTTGGAAAATTCCACCTTGGCCAATTTTATTTTGGTAAACTCTTATTTCATCTGTCAATATTACAAATCCATTTTGATCAATCGTTCTTGAAGCGTGTCTAGTATAAAAATCCATCAAATTATCATTATTAATGTCAAGAAAATCAATGTGCTTTAAATTTGCAGTTTCAACGAAAGAGCTTAAATCAATGGGAGTAATACCAAATGTCAGATCCCAATATAGTAATTTCCCATTATCAAGAAGTACCATCCACAATGGCAATCCAAACGGAAACCACTTGAATGGAACGTCATATAAAGCCATTGGATTACCATTAAATGGTATAGTTATTATAAAATTGAGGTTGGGTAATGAGAACACTTGAATTGCACCTATTCCAGTGGAAGCGTCATTAGACAATACCATAAGATAATCAGGAGTTCCATCGTCTAAAAGATCCAGTGGTTTTATATCAACAGGTGTGCCACTGAAATTTAAGTTGACTACTAGATCCGGGTTAGCACCAAATGCGAAAGTTCCATTAGTATTCAAAAAAACATGTATTTGATTTCGTATCCCTGCTAAAGCGAGCACATCTTGATCTGAGTCCTTATCGACATCGAATACAGTAAAATTTGTTAGATCATCAACTCTTGAATCTACGTTATAACAAGCAGATATTTGATTTACATCGCCATGTACATATCTAATATGACCTGCCTGAAAGGTATTTCCTATAGCGTCGACTAACCCATCAGAATTCAGGTCCTGAATAAATAAATTAGCAATAGGATGAGGTGATACATTCATAATGAAGTTAGTTATTACTTCGTTCAATATATCTGCGGCTGTAACTACTGGTGATCTCATTTGGCTTTGTAAAGGTGAAGCTCCAATAAAAAGAATGAAAAACAAAATAAAATATTTACTAAAAGATTTCATACAACCTCCTCTTAACTAGCTAAATTTCTCGCGGCTTGCTGCGGAGTAGTTCATTAAATTCTTCCGCTCTTTTTATATTACTTCTTCAATATTAATCAACAATTATACAATTGATTCATATTGACAATTGCGTTTGCGACATTATCTTTTTACATATAGTATAGATCAGACTGCCGGCATAAGTCGTACATGCTGAGATGAAAATTGTTTTTATGGCTAACCTAAGGGGCAAATATATAAAGCTAAGTGTTCTATTTCTACTGTTGCATATTTTTTGTGCTGTTCTTGTAATTAAGGAGAAATTGGTAGGAAGTAAATTATTATATGGATTTACAGTAGATATTGCATTTCGAACTCCTATTTATGTCATCTTAAATGTCACTTTTAATATTGCTTCTTTAGCTTATATACTTATTAGTTGGGGGTTGTTGCATCCAAAATCATACGTTGGGAAGACAATTTTATATACAAACACAATGCTTTGGTTTTGCTTACTATTGATACTGTTTTTTGTAGGAACAAAGTTCCCTGGAGTAGATGGAGAGCTACCAGCGTTAAAGGGAATCTTATATCTTATTGGTTTTGCAGTAACGGTATCGTTGATATGCCTTTATATATCTTTAATAGCAAAACAAAGTAATAAAATATTTTGCTTGTTAAGTTTATTACACGCAGCGATGTATTGTGCAGTAGTACTAATTTTTCTTATGTGGTATGGCAAGTGATAGTCTAATGGCATAGTGTTCATGTGAGAACCCATAGATACTTAGGAATATTTACCTAAAACAGTAGGAGGAATAAACCCAATTTTCTATGATTTTGTGGGTCTAACCTAGCAACCTTAAGAATTTCTTAATCTTTAATTCCCAGCTGATCAAGTATAAATGCAAATTCAAACGCGACTTCTTTCAGGTAATCATATCTGCCGGATGAGCCGGTGTGTCCTGCTCCCAAGTTGACTTTCAAAAGGATGTGGGTTTTACCGGTATTATGCTCCCTCAACTTGGCAACCCATTTTGTCGGTTCCCAATAACAAACAGCGGAATCATTGTAACCGGTATGGACAAGAATATTGGGATAATTTTGTTTGGTCACGTTATCATACGGTGAATATGATTTTATGTAATCATACTGCTCCTTGTTTTTGATCGGATTTCCCCACAATTCAAATTCAGTTACAGTTAAAGGAATGCTTTCGTCGAGCATTGTATTGAGCACATCAACAAACGGAACTCCGGCAATAACTGCCCTGAACAGGTCAGGTCTCATGTTCACAACAGCCCCCATTACCATCCCTCCTGCGCTTCTCCCTGTAATTGCAAGTTTACCCGGATTTGTATAGCCTTCCTTAATCAGATGCTCAGCGCAAGCTATAAAATCAGTATAACTATTTTTCTTTTTAAACAGCTTCCCATCCTCAAACCACTTTTCGCCATACTCTCCGCCGCCACGTATATGCGCAATTCCGAAGACCACTCCACGCTCAATCAAACTGAATCTGTTAGAATTGAAAGCCGGATCATTAGCATAACCATATGATCCGTAACCTGTAAGGAGCAAGGGGTTTGATCCATCTTTCTTTAGTCCTTTTTTGTAAACGAGAGATATCGGGATCATCGTCCCGTCAGTTGCCTTCGCAAAAATCCTTTCATGAAAATAGCCTGAACGGGAGTAATTATTGACCTGCTCTTCTTTAAGCAGGGTTTTCTCCCTTGTATCCATATCATATTCGTAGTATGAATTCGAAGTCAGAAATGATGTATAAATATAGATTAATTTATTTGAATTGAAATCACGGTTATAGTCTGAACCCCAGTAGCCAAAACTGTATATAGGTTCAGGCATAGGAACAATATGAGAAGTACTGGTTGTAAGGTCTGTTATTTTAATCTTTTCAAGTCCATCTTCTCTTATGTTAAGTACCATATGATTCTTGAAGAAATCCATTGATTCGATCTTAACCAGTTCGTTGTGAGGAATAACCTCAACCCAGTTTTTTCTTGAAGGATCAGAAATCGGAGCCTTAACTATTCGATTATTCTTGGCATTTTCATTGGTCAAAATATAAAAATTGTTACCGTGATCATGGGCATAATAACGGACTTTATCAGTCCTAGTTAACACAGTTTTAAATTCACCGTAAACATCCGAAGAGTTAAGGTATTTTACTTCATTGGTATCATGAGAACGTGACACTATAACAATAAATCGCTTACTTTTAGTGGTTCCTATGTAAAGATTGTATAGCTCGTCAGGTTCATGACAAACAAGCGTGTCCTTAGTAGCCGTACCCAAGGTATGCCTGTAAATTTTATGTGATCTCTTCGCATAGTCGGCAACTGTGTAAAATATTGTTTTATTATCTCCCCATTCGAAATCCTCAACATCTGCTATAGTATCTTTGTACAGTTCTCCTGTATCAAGATTTTTAAAATATATTTTTGCTGTCCAGTCTCCATCTGTGTCAACTCCATATGCCGCGATAGTCTGATTCGGAGTCACTTCAAGGGTTGTAACTGTGCAATAATTCAGACCCTGTGCAACAACATTTGCATCAAGAATTACCTCCTCTTTTGCATCAAGACTTCCCTTTTTTCTGCAGTATATTTCATACTGCTTTCCTTTCTCCGTACGATTGTAATAGTAATACTCTCCATTTTTCCAGGGAACTGTCGTGTCAGTTTCATTGATTCTTGCAACCATTTCTTTATAAAGCTTGTCCTGCAAGGTTTCAGTATGCTTCATGATTGCATTCGTATAACCATTTTCCGCTTCAAGATGCTTAATAACCTCGGGGTTTTGTTTTTCCCTCAACCAGAAATAATTATCAACTCTCTTGTCTCCATGATTAACGATTTCTTTAGGAATTCTTTTGGCTGCAGGCGCTTCTACCGTTTGCACAGAGCCGCAACCGGCAAGAAAGGCGCATATTCCAGCTGTGAAAATTTTCCTGATTTTTAACTTGCTTAATTCCCCGCCAGCTTGCTGCGGGGTAGTTTTTGTCCTGGTGATATATATACAGAAATCGAAGACTGTGGCGAAAAGAGTATAAGTTGATTTGGAATAGAGTGAACACTTCGATTTTTGTTCCTCCGATACCGCGCTGCTTGCGGTGCGGAGGTTTATTTTCAATAACTGATCCATATTTATTCTCCTACTGAGATCATAATGATCCCAGATTCCCTGCCAGAGTCCTTGTCATCACTGTGTACAGAAAAAGTCATAGGAAGCATCAGCAATATAAGTCTGGTGAAAGTTTTCATAAATATATCAAGGCGTTAATTGATACCTAATTTATCAAGAATGAACGCGTATCTGAAGGCAGTTTCCTTTATTTTATCGTACCTGCCGGATGACCCCTGATGGCCCGCCCCCAGATTAACCCTCAATATTATATTAGTATCGCCTTCGTTATACTCTCTGAGTTTAGCTATCCACTTTGAAGGCTCCCAGTACTGTACGGCAGCGTCATTCACGCCTGTCGTCGCCAAAACGTGCGGATAGCTTTTATGCGAAATATTATCATAAGCAGAGTACGATTTAATGTAATCATAATGCTCTTTGCTTTTAACAGGATTTCCCCATAAATCAAACTCAATAACAGTAAGGGGTATAGCCTCATCAAGCATGGTATTCAGTATGTCTACAAAAGGGACATCTGCAACAGCCGCTTTGAAAAGATCAGGCCTCATGTTGATAACCGCGCCAATAAGCATCCCACCAGCGCTCACTCCCCGTATCGCAAGCTTACTGCTTGATGTATACCTTTCTTTTATCAGGCGCTCAGCGCAGGCAATAAAATCCGTATATGTATTTTTCTTGTTAAAAAGTTTTCCGCTTTCAAACCATTCCTCACCAAGCTCTCCTCCGCCCCTCACATGCGCTACAGCATAAATGAAACCTCTGTCAAGCAGGCTGAACAGTTCAGAATTAAACCATGGATCAATTGATGCTCCATAAGAACCATAGCCATAAAGCAGAAGAGGGTTTATCCCATCCAGCTTAATACCTTTTTTATATACCAGCGAAATAGGAACACTTGCTCCATCAGCTGCCTTTGCAAAGATTCTTTTCTGTTCATATAAAGAACCGTCGTAATTATTTACCAGATCGCGTTTTTTAAGCTGGCGCTCGGCAGTATCCATATTGTAGTCATATACGCATACAGGGGTAAGATATGACATGTATTCATATCTGACAATATTCGTATTAAAATTCCTATTATCAAACGATGACCAAAACATGTAAAGCTGTTCATCTGAATTTATAACGTGTGATTTATTTGTGGAGAGATTTAGAATTTCCATCCTTCTGAAAGAATCCTGTCTCATCCCCGCAACAAGATGATTTTTAAAAAGTTCTATATGAAGTATTTTTGCGCCTTTTCTGTGTGGCATAACCTCAATCCAGTTTTTCTTTGATGGGTCTGAAACAGGCGCCTTTACAATCTTGTAGTTTTTAGCTTCATCATTTGTTCTTATGTAAAAATAGCCGCCGCTGTGATCGACCGAATACAGCATATCTTTTTTCCTTGGCTCCACGACTTTAAACACACCCTCGGGATCATCTGTTGATAAATACATCACCTCCGCAAGAGAGTAACCGCCTGAATCAATTATTGTATATTCTCTGCTTCTGGTGTTGCTGACAGATACATGACATGACTCATCCTTTTCATGAAACAGCAAGACATCACTTTTAACACTCGTTCCAAGTTTGTGTCTGAATACTTTATAAGGGCGTTTCGCATGATCAAGCAGCGTATAGTAAATAGTTTTATTGTCATTAGCCCAGGCAAACGTATCAATCTCTTTTATTACATCATCCAAGTATTCACCGCTCTCAAGGCCCTTGAAATACAGATCAAATATGTAGTCGCCATTGAAGTCGACACCATATGCCATTATTTTGTGATCAGAGCTCATCTTAAAACTCCATATATCACAAAATTCTTTACCTTTAGCTATTTCATTCACATCAAGAATGATTTCCTCTGCCGCTTCGAGACTTCCTTTCTTGCGGCAGTAAATACTGTATTGTTTTCCTTTTTCTGTCCTGCTGTAGTGGTAATAATTTCCTTCCTTGTAAGGTACAGTTTCATCCGTCTCATTAATCCTCCCGACCATTTCTTTGTACAATTTATCCTGCAGGCTTTCTGTGTGCTTCATAACTGCTTCCGTATATCTGTTTTCAGACTTAAGATGACTCAGGACATCCGGACTGTTTTTTTCCTGAAGCCAGAAATAATTATCTGTCCGTTTATCTCCATGAATAACAATTTCTTTCGGGATCTTTTTCGCTGCAGGCGGTTCACCGGTTTGCACAGAGCCGCAACCGGCAAGAAAGGCGCAGACAGTGACTAGAAAAATCTGCCTAATTGTTAATTGATTCATACAGCCTCCTCAAAATTTCTACATAAGCAAGGAATCGCGTCAATTGATATTTAATTTACCATCATAGCATGGGAATAAAAACTCACTGTCCATTAGACAAACTGGCAATATAACCAAAAAAAGCATTTTTAAGTAACTCATCATATGACTTTACTAGGTTAAATAGAGCCATTTACACCCTTATACACCGTTGCTGATATTTCCTTTAAAACAATCCAAATTAACAAAATTATGATAAACTGTGGAAAACCGTTGAAAGGAGACAGAGGTCAGAAGTTAGGAGTCAGTAGTCAGGAATCAGGAATAAGTAGATTCTATGTAGAAGGCTACACGCAAAGATAAGATTGAGGAAAAGTCTTATTTTAAGGAGGTGTAGCTATGTGGTATGCGGGAATTGATTTAAGTAAAAGAAAG
>JACQRL010000207.1 GCA_016206485.1 Planctomycetota bacterium
GATTAAGTTAAATATTTGGCTGGCAGGCGTCATAATTTTTGCTTGAATTATATGCTCTAAGCTGCAAGATACTAGATACAAATGGTCAAAAGAATTGCCGTCTTTGTAGAAAATCAGTATCAGGAACTCGAGGTGTGGTATCCTTACTATCGTTTGAAGGAGGCAGGTTTTGACATTGACTTGATTGGAACAGAAAAGACAACATATAAGAGCAAGGTTGGATATCCAGTTGAAGCAAATATTTCGATTAAATCAGCTGACCCATCGAATTATCAGGCGCTTGTAATACCCGGAGGTTTTGCCCCTGATTTTATGAGAAGAACTCCTGACTTTGCTTTGTTCACAAAGCAAATATTTTCGCAAGGGAAAATAGTGGCAGCTATTTGTCACGGCGTTTGGATCTGCGCATCAGCAGGCATTCTAAAAGGACAAACAGCGACCTGTTTCTATGCGATAAAGGATGATGTCATAAATGCCGGCGCTGAATATGTTGATAAAGATGTTGTTGTGTCAGGGAATCTTATAACATCGAGAAAGCCTGATGATCTTCCTTCTTTTACAAAAGCAATTATATCGAAACTTTCAGCTTGATTAAATCAGTAAAAATAAAAAGAATTTCTGTTTTCAATCGCGGCAGACACAGTCGTAAGAAAGATATCATACTTATCGAAGAACCTTTGGAGATCTTCATAAACGGGCTTCAATTTGCTGTAATAATGAGGACGCCCGGAGATGACGTCCATCTGGTTACAGGGTTGTTGTATACTGAAAAAATCATCAAGTCTGCCGATGACATTGTTAAAATTATTTATTGCAGCAAAGATTTGAACTCTATTGAGGTTGTACTCAAAAAAAGAAAACATTTTATCAAACGCAGGATGATAACAACAAGTTCGTGCGGAGTATGTGGACGGGAATTAATTGATGACTTGATGAAAAGCTCCATAGACTTAAGGAAAGGTAGCACAGTAAAATTTGATAAAAATATAGTTCTGTCTCTTCCGAATTTGATGCTTGCAAATCAAACGCTTTTTAGCCAGACAGGTGGGTCGCATTCTGCATCACTTTTCAGTAGTGATGGGCGGATCATCTTGTGCAAAGAGGATATTGGCAGGCATAACGCTGTAGATAAAATCGTGGGATTTGCTCTAATTAATGATCTGCTGCCTCTTTCTACAAATATTTTGCTTGTATCAGGAAGAATTAGTTTCGAGATAACTCAAAAGGCGCTTGTTTCCGGGATCTCTGTTATTTGTTCGATATCTGCAGCTTCTTCGCTAGCGATTGAACTTGCAAAAAGAGCAGGAATGACTTTGATAGGAATGATCAGAAACAACCGCTTTAACGTTTATTGCAAGTGATTAATGTTCTTTGTTCCATGTCCCACGCTTTGTGATTATTTCTTCATTGCTTCCGCGCCTGTTACTATATCGAGTAATTCTCGGGTAATAAGCGATTGTCTGACCTTATTTCTGACAAGCACAAGTTCTTTAATAAGATCTTCTGTATTATCAGTTGCATTTTGCATTGCATTCATTCTTGATGCGTGTTCGCTTACAAGTGACTCATAATACAGGAGCAGAAGAGTTGTCCCGATTCTGTAAGGTATCAATTCATCTAATAACAAATCAGGTTTTGGTTCAAATAAAGGCGTAATTGATTCGTTGCTTGATTGGGCTAGTTTCATAGGAAGAAGTGTCGCAGTTGCTGGTCTGCAGTTTACTATGTTTTTAAAGTTTGTATAAACGACTTGGATTTTTTTGTATTTTTGTGATAGAAAATCATCTATCAATTGTGACGCGAGTTTGAAAATTATTTCTTCACCAAGTTCTTTTGAACTCTGCACATTGTTTATAATATTGCGATCTCTTTTTTTCAGATGATTATCTATTTTTTTACCGCAGGTAATCCAGTTTGTATTTTTGAGCCCATGATCTTTGTCTATGAATCTGTATAGATTCGAGTTATAGCTTCCGCAGAGCCCTTTTTCAGATGAAAAAATGATTGTGCAGGTCTTTTCAGTCTCGTTTTCTATGGTCCATTTATCCAGCGATTCAGTTGTACAAGATACAACTTTATCAGTTATAGTTGTAAGTAGTCGCTCATAATCTCTTAACGCCATCAGTTTTTCCTGTGCTTTGCGGAGTCTGGCTGCTGCAACCATTTGCATAGCTCTTGTGATTTTTTTGAGATTTTCGATAGATCTTATCTTTTTTCTGACAGTTCTTAGATTAGTTACAACTGCCATACTGCTTATTTAGTGCCGGGCTGCATTGTTTTGAATTCCGAAATCGCAAGCTTTAAACTTTCTTCATTCTTTGGATCGAGTTCTTTTGTGCTGTTTATTGTCTCTCTAATTGATGGGTATTTTTGATTTACAAATTTAACGAATTCATAGGTGAAACTGCTTACTTTACTGACAGCAATCTCATCAACAGATCCGCTTGTCCCAAGATAAATGGATATAAGCTGAATAGCAAGATCTCTCGGGTCGTGTATGCCTTGTTTTAATATTTCCATCAACCTTTCACCTCTGTTAAGCTGTGCTTGTGTCGCTTTATCGAGATCTGAAGCAAATTGAGCGAATGCCGCTAATTCCCGATATTGCGCCAATTCAAGCCTCAGTTTACCTGCGACTTTTTTCATCCCTTTAGTTTGTGCGTTACCGCCGACTCTTGATACCGAAATACCTATATTAATAGCAGGCCTTATACCGGAATTGAATAGATCTGTTTCAAGGTATATTTGACCGTCAGTTATTGAGATGACGTTGGTAGGAATATAGGCAGATACATCGCCAAGTTGTGTTTCAATAATCGGAAGTGAAGTTAAACTTCCGCCGCCTTTTTCATTGGATAGTTTTGCTGCCCTCTCAAGAAGTCTCGAATGTAAATTAAAAATATCTCCTGGATAAGCCTCTCTGCCGGGAGGTCTTCTTAGAATAAGAGAAAGCTGTCTGTAGGCCCAAGCATGTTTGGTCAGATCGTCATATATGACAAGTGCATGTTTCCCGTTATCCCTGAAATATTCTCCAATTGCGCATCCTGCAGCGGGAGCAAGAAACTGGAGGCTTCCTGTATCAGCTGCCGATGTACTTACAACTGTTGTATACTCCATAGCTCCATACTTAGTTAGGGTGTCTACAACACGTGCGATTGTTGAGTTTTTCTGGCCGATTGCCACATAGATGCAATATACATTTTGGCCTTTTTGGTTAAGTATTGTATCGATGGCTATAGTTGTTTTCCCAGTTTGTCTGTCGCCAAGTATTAGTTCTCGCTGACCTCTGCCTATTGGGATCATAGAATCAATTGCTGTCCATCCTGTTTGTAACGGTTCCTTAACTGGTTGTCTTTCGACAACAGAAGGTACCTCGCTTATTTCTACCGGCTTGAAATGTTTTGCTACTATCGAACCTTTCCCGTCAAGAGGCACTCCGATAGGATTTATAACCCTTCCAATAACTGTTTCTCCGACAGGAATTTGAACAACCTTACCGGTTGCTTTTGCGATATCTCCTTCCTTGATTAATTTTTCATCACCCAAAATTATGCATCCTACACTATCTTCTTCGAGATTCAATACCATCCCCATCACGTCATTTGGGAATTGTATAAGTTCAGATACCATAGCTTTTTCAAGACCGAAAACTCTTGCTACACCATCTCCGATCTGGACAACATAACCAACGTTCTCAACTTTTAACTCAGTTTCAAATGATTTGATCTTTTGTTCCAAAGCCTGAATTATTTCATCAGCTTTAATCTGCATCTAAGACCTCCAATAAATTGAACGCGGATATATTAAAACTTCTACTCAGGTCGTCAATCTATCATAAAGTGCAGAAGTGAAGCTTCACGACCTTACCCGTTCTTTCATGAAACTTATCATCAGGTAGAAAGAGCGGGCATCTTGGTGGGCGGAGTAAAATCCAGGTTGAAAAATCAAAGTGGTGTTATTTATATCCTTGCGTTGTGCGTTGTGTGCTATACTTTATACGGTACGACCTGCACATTATGAAAGTCCTTCATGTTCTTCCAAGCTTTGTACCTGCATATAGATATGGAGGACCGGTTAAAGGGCTATTTGAGCTCTGCCGTTCCTTAGTTAAGCATGGAGTCGACATAACGGTATTTACTACAAATATCGATGGTCCCGGACAACTAGATGTTCCTGTAGGCGATGAAGTTGTTCTTGATGGAGTAAAAACACATTATTTCCAGATACAAAATCCGAGATCTTACAGCTACTCGGAGGAACTTTCAGGCGCTTTAAAAAACAGAGTTAAGGATTTTGATCTGGTCCATATACACAGCATATTTAACTGGCCTTCAACTTCAGCAATGGCTTTCTGCAGAAAATTCGGAGTTCCATATATACTCAGACCTGCGGGAATGTTGGAAGATTTTTCTATAAAACAAAGATACATGGGATTTTGTAAATCGTTAGTAC
>JACQRL010000209.1 GCA_016206485.1 Planctomycetota bacterium
CTGAATAAATCCTTTAATGAAACAATCGTAACGGATATCCACAATAATATAAAAAAGCAAATCTTAGAAACTCCGGTTCCATCTCCCAATGGTCCGATCTGGAGCATTCCTTCACTGCTCTTTACATGGATAATCTCAAAAAAATTGTTGGTTCTAGCAAGTGTGTTGCTTATTATTCAGGCTGTAATTGTTGTACAATCTTTTACCCATAGCGGTACTGCCGTTTACGATACAAGTAATGTGAACAAAGGATCAGGCTCATCCGGATCAGAAGCAAATAATTTAAGCAACTCAGCTATAGCAAGTTCAAGCAACGAGCATTTGAATTTACCTGCCAAAAATCCTGCTTCTAAAGTGACAGGGGTGCTGAAAGTAAACTGCAAAGCTGTTGACTTCGATAACATGCCAGCTCCTGACGTGCCTGTAACCATTCAAATAGGAAAACTCACCCAAAACGCAGCTACAAACAGAACCGGAGTTGCCTCATTTAAAATTGATACGGAACAAGCCGGTGATATATCAGCACTTCGAATCCTCCCGGCATCGTCAAATGGACAGATTAATTCAATGGAAGCTTTCTTATCTGAGGTAATAGCTACAACAGAACTTCATCCTACCACCGCAGACACCCTGTATAACAAAATAAGTGAGATCGTCGGATTCCCTGTAGATAGAAACTACCTGGATAATCTGAAAAACCCCAAGGAAATTCTAGATGCCATATCAAATAATGAAAATATTGACCCGAACCTTCGAAAAGCGATTAATAATCTTATTAGCGATACTGATGATGTTCCGTATCAGACAGTTGTAACGCATTCTCAATCGCCTGTCTCTTACTATCCATATAAGGAGATCTCCGTGAATAACACTGATTGCGAACTGAATATTACGCTCGAACCCCTGAAAATGATACCCGTGGAGTTTGAAATTGCATCAAGTGATGGAAAGTATATTGACAATGATCTTATTGCAGAGATTTTATTGCCTGCTTACACCGCAAGACTCGATTATACTGCGCCGCAATATTCAGGCATGCTAAAAGGCGATGAAAAAAGATTTCTGGAGTTCTCCGCTCCAATAAGTACTCGTATAGACATCTCAATATCAATCGCGGGATTCCAGACATATAAATCAAGACTAGAACTGCTAACCACAGATGAAAAAAAGATTGTGAGCATAATCCTTCAGAAACACCCCCATAGTTTGAACGGCAGGGTTATTGATAACAACGGAAACCCGCTTGCAGGAGCAGTTGTTTCCATAAATCATAAAGAATCAGATACTTCTGAAACCAGCACAACTGGCCTCTCATATGCTTTTGATAACAATGATGATAACTACACCCTTTGGAGCACTACTGATCCCAATGGGGAATTTACAATCAGCGGCATTAAAAATACTCCCCTGGGCTCAATAATTATCTCACATCCGGATTGCGATGACATTGTATTAGATAATCTTGATCTCTCATATCGCGTGTACACATTAAAAAAAATCACCAAAGGTACCATTGAATTCAAAGGGAAAGTAATCAACAAGAATGGAGACCCACTTCCATGGGTCACAATAAAAGGAGAACAACTTTCAACGCCAGACAGTGGAATAAAAGGAGCACAATTTGAGGCGACCACTGATAAAGACGGATATTTTATACTTAATACTCTGCTTAATACTCAGATCAAATCAGTATCAATCCTTCACAAAGGATCAAAACCAATCACAATAGAATCTCCCAGCCTTGATCAGCTAAAGGAAATCATAATCACCAAATTTGAAGAGGAAGATTTCCCATTCATTATTGAAGAGAAGCACTGATATTATTTTAGATCTCTGATAGTCAAACTTAAGACTTAAACGCTCTTATTATTATGCTGATAAGTATAAACAGTGCTCAAGAGGTATAGATGAAAGGCTTTAAAAATGAGTTAATCAATCATATACAGCTGGCGCATAATATAGCGCTCAAAATCTTGGAAAATAAAGAAGACGCGGAAGATGTAGTACAGGATACATATCTAAACCTGATTAAACAGCTTGAAAAAGGAGTGGAAATAAGGCATCCGAAGGCGTATATAGCAAAACTCACGTACAACAGAGCCATAGATAAAATACGCTCTATAAAAATCCACAAGGAAAGCCTTGGGAGGATCAGTATGAGAAATCAGCATAATGAATTGATCGAAAGTATGCGCGAAAGTTTAAAAGAACTTCCTCAGGAAGAACAAGTGCTTCTGTCGCTCGCTTATTCTCATGAATTTTCACACAAAGAAATCGCGGATATAACCGGCATTCCAAAAGGAACTGTATGGAAAAAAATCACAGAGGCAAAAGAGAAAATCAAAGTAAAACTGTCTCTTGCCGGGCTAATAGTCGCTGACAATCAATTCATTTCAACAATAAATGAGATTGATCTGACTGAAGGAAGATCAATAAGCAGCAAAGTCGTAGAAACTGTCAATCATGCGCTGCGCCTTATGACTATACCGGCAATTCAAGGAGCCACCTTATTAAGTACATTGATTTTTATAGGAGGACTTATGATAAAAAAAACTATTATCCTGATTATCGGACTTGTCGCAGTAACAGGTCTGTTCTTTTATAGCTTAAACAACAAAAACATAGAAGATCCCATAAATGTTGCAAAAGAGGCAGAAACATCAGAAGATACAAAACTCAATGACAACTCAGCAATAATCCCCTCAGTTAAAAACAATAATCACACAGCCGACAGATCATCCACTAAACAACCAGATAGACCAATCGAAAGAATCGTCCATATTAAAGGGCAGGTTTTTGGTGTTAATCAACAACCTGTAGAGCTCAGAATAAATGTTTTATTGGAAGGGGCAGAGGAATCAACCTTTGAAAATCAAACCTTCACATCAACTGTAAAGACATACGGATTTTCCATGCAAACTGATACCAATGGGACCCTGATAGCATCAATAAAATACAAAGCCAAACAGGGAGAAGAAGTTATTTTAACAATACTCCCCAGCTCAAACTACACCGATATCAACGCAAGACAAACCGAATCACAAAAGGAAAATAAAGTCAGTATGAGAAAAATGGAGCAGCGTCTGAATCAAATAGTCGGGTTTGAAATAGATCCAAATAATCCGGAACATCAAAAAATACTTCAGAGCAAGCTTTTGGGCATGATTACATCAGCAAACATAGATCCGAATAACAAAAACGCGGTTTCAAAGTTCATGGATGAAATCCTTAATGGAACTACCCCCGCTAAAGCTACCTGCCTGAACGAAAACAGCGCTCTGCTCTACTTTGGATCAAAGACATTCATATTAAAAAATATTATCGATGAAATAACATTCACATTGAATCCGCTGTCTAGAGCATTACTGATATGTGATATCTACCCCAAAATTAATGACCAAACCGGGGCGTCAAGCACGACTGTGAATCTGGATATTCCTAATTTCATCAAATCCGAGTATCTATCAACAGATCCACTCCATTTCAACGATAACTTCAATGAAAAAATAACAATAAGCGTTCCTGCAAATGAACCATTAATAATCAGCGCATATCGCCACAATTTCCTTGAATCAACTCTTAATGTTTCACCCTTGAAAACAGGTGAATCAAGAACTGTCAAAATTGAGATGACAAAAGGTGGTTTTAAAATAGCCGGGATAGTCCTGGATGAAGATAGAAAACTGCTGAAATCGGCATTTGTAACGGTATTTAGCGGCAGCCCGCAACGTCCGGTCACAATGGCTAGTCAAACTAATGCAGAAGGAGAATTTATTGTCGAAGGATTGCCATCCGAAAATCTTTCAAATATACGCATTAACTTTCAGGGATATGAACAATTGAGTTTGAATGTAAAAACCATAAATGAACTTCCGAGTATATTTATTCTGAAAAAAGTCAGGAAAGGAAGCAAAGAATTCAAAGGTAAGGTCGTAGATGAAAGCGGAGCTCCGATACGGAATGTGCGCGTTAAAGGAATCCAGCTCAGTAACCCCAATTTCAGCAAAGAGTCCACCCGATTTTACACAGTGACAGATAAAGATGGAAATTTTGTACTTAAAGAGCTTTTGGATACTTCTGTTTCATCAATAACTTTTTACACAAGCAATGAAAAATACAAGTCAACTACTTTACGTAATATGGAATGGCATGAAATACAAGTTGTAATACTAAAATCAACGCGGGCTGACGCCATTGAAGAAGAAGAAGATGATGATGATGACTTCGATATAATTGAACCTGTGCAAATAGACGAAACAACAGACAACAACAAATAACGTCTTAAGCTCTACGTTCTACGATCCAAGATCTACGCTCTACAATTATGATTAACAACCCTCTATCTCCAGCACATTCCCTGACGGGTCGATGAAAGTTGCAAGTCTTGCACCGGCGCAAGGGCTGGACGGCTCACTGACTTTAATTCCGTGGGATCTCAAAGCTACATAGGTTTTATCAAAATTAGATACAGAAAATATGACTATTGGAACATCTTTTGCAGATTTTGTATCTTTTTTTCCATGATGAAGGCATAAGGTCGCCTGGCCTGTGTCAAATTCAGCCCAGCCTTCCTCTTTCGTTTTAACTTTTAAACCTAGTGTATTTTTGTAGAAATTCACAGACTTCTCGAAATCGTTCGCATACAAAATAATTCTGTTTATATC
>JACQRL010000188.1 GCA_016206485.1 Planctomycetota bacterium
ATATTAAACCTTACTTTTTGTTGAACTGTCTGTTGATCCATACCAATGGTTTTAATTGCCTCAATCATCAGACTTAATGCAAACTTTCTTGTTTGTTTGTCAGAGTAAACCGCAATTACAGCGCAAACAAGTACATCTTCTATACTCCCTGTTTCTAATAAGTTGGAAAATGTTCCCGAAGTATTTTCCAAGAATTTTTTGTCATGTTTGGTTATTATTATGAATGAATATGGTTGGAAAAGCACTTTTTTATAAAAAACATCCTGGCCATTATCGAATTTTGCTGTGATAGTAAGTGCATTTGCAGTACATAAAGCAATTGGCTGTGAAAGAAGGAAGTTGACAAGTTCATCAAGTTTAACGGTAGTTTGCCATGTTCCATTAGGTGGAAGAATAATCTCATCAGTTTTTCTATTCGTTGCAAAATAATCACTTGTTTTGTTAAGGTATATATCGTATTGATTGATGTCCACCTTGATAATCAGATTGCTCGTGGCTTTCTGAGGAAACAGAAGCTTTATTTTTCTTGGCTGGAGATTGATAATTTTAATTGTGAACTCAGGGACCTCACCTTCAACGTATATTTTCTTATCGAAAGAAATTTCTGTTTGAATTACTGTCTGATTGAAGATGTTTTCATCAATAGCAAGTTTTAATTTTCTGGCTAAATCCTTGATTTCGCTTTTTTCTAAAGTTTCAATAGCGGAAGCGATTTCCAATGCCTGTTCCAGATTTTTCATGTTTAAATTGTTACGCAGATCATTAAGCTTGTTTAATAAGTATTGGTTTTTATCGGTCTTAAGCAAATCTTCAAGTTTTAAAATGATTGCTAATATTTCATCACTATTGATCAGATTGTATGTACTGCAATAGGCAACATTCATTAAACATTTTTTAAGAAGCTCATAATGCAGCGAAAAACGACTCTCAAATATTCTTTTTTCAAGCAGCGGAGTAATATCTTTAGGATTATTCTGAATCAACTCGTCAAATGCGTTGGAGCGTTCTTTTTCATCCTCTGAATCGAGTTTTTCAATAAGCTGGCTGATTTTCTTTATCTTTTCTATATAGGTTGCATCATCCTGCGAAAAGCCTATGAATGCTATTAGTACAGCTGAAATTCCAATATTGCCCATAACCAATACTAATCATAAATATGACTCTAATTCAAGACATTTTAACTGTATATTTTTATGTTATGTGTAAAAACTTGCTGGTTACACGGATTTAGCTTATAGTTTAACTAAGCTGCCAGATTATTTAATGATCTGTAACCACTCATCGTAATCCGCAGCTCGGTTAATACCTGTTTTCTGCCTTAAAACAAACCCAGCCAACAGACGGATTTCATCGTTTGAATGTTTTAGTTTTTCTACAATCAGTCTGGAATTATCCTGATCCTTTATGTATTTCGATGATTCGATGACACTCATAAGGATTTCTTCATCTGATTCAATTTTTATGATTTCATTTACTATAGGAATCACATCTTTTATATCGAGTTTGGCACATGTTTGAATAGATTGAAGTTTTAGCGGTTTGTCAGATGATTGCGAAAGTTTGATTAAATTCTTGCTGAGATCCCTAATTTTGTTAGAGGTAATAAATTCCATAATCTGACCTGTATATGATGAATCACTGAGGCGATCAGACATGAGAGAAAGAATTTTTATCCTATGTGAACTGCTTAAAAACTGCTTTATAGACCAGGAGACAGTTTCTTTGAGATCAGCATTACTCCATAATTCAAATATATCTTCAATGCTTATATTGTCTTTGATTTTTGTGAGATGTTCAATGCAGAGCTTCTGTATTCGTGTATCAGAGTTTTTTAAAAGTCCTCTAACTGTCGGAATAATTTCTTTTTCGTCTAATGAACTCAGTCCATAAAGTGCAATAGCTTTTTCATAATCTGTTCCATTTTCCAACTTATCATAAAGGATATTATTAAATTCTTTAATGTCTTTTGATATCAGAAAATCCGTAAGCCTATTGGCGAATGCTTCATCTTCGTTGAAAATGAGTTTACAGAGTTGTATAAGCTCGTTATTACTCAGATTATTTATTTCTTTCCAAAGTAGTACATCCTTTGGGTTCTCTCTTAAATCAGAAAGCAATGAATTTAACGATTCAGAATATTTCGAATCCTCGGGTTCTTCGTCTGGGGTTGGATTTGTAGATTCATTTTTTGTGTTGGTAATAACTTTGGTTTCGGTGTGGCTGATATCTTTGAGTTTTATTTTTATTCTTTTTGTTTCCAGCTCTTTAATGTTAATTATATGACCATTCTCTAGTTGTATTATTTCTCCCTCAAACTGCGCGATCAATATGACGAATAGTATTTCCAATGTTCAAAATCCTCAGTTGCTATGCAGTTAATTTGTTTAGAAAAGTAGGACTAATTACCTGCATTTGAACCACTAGCATTATCGGTAACTTCTCTCCATGAAAGTACCGTATATTTTGATTCTAAAGGTGTATCTGGGCCAAGTAATCGTGCAAATTGCAGGAGAGCTCGTGTTGCCTCCCTTACATTGACCGAATGGAAGTTAACTTCAACATCACCTTGTAATACAACTTTTGATTTATGGTTCTGCCTGTCATTTGTAGGTGCTGCAAGTACAACTGCTCCATCAACGTTGAATGATGGGTGCAATCTGTCATGCGCATGTCTTCTGTCGAGTAAATGTCTCAGATTGTGAGGATGATGTCTTCGTGGAGCGATGTTTAAATTCGTTTTGTTTCCTATCATTGACAGCGTACCCTCAATATCGACTATTCCGTCTTTTAGTTTGAAATTCGCCTTGCCACTTCTGCTATGAGACATTAATACTGCTGCACCTTTAATATAAGTGTGTGGAAAATCAATTCCTGGACCAGCTATTTGTACTTCAACTTCACGGTCTTCACGTTCTCTTTGTACTCTTCTGTTATTATCATCATCATCCCTTCGCTGGCGTCTTTCATTATCTTCTCTCTGCCTTCTTTCGATAATATCTCTGCTTGCTTCACATCGCCTTTCTCCGTTTCCTCTGCAGCGGTTTTCACCATGACCTTGGCAGTTATGATCTCTATCCTCGTCACGCCTGCGATTATTTATTTCTCTGTCTTCACTTTCTCTATTTGATCTAAAGTCATTGTCTTCGCGATCCCTTCTTTCTCTGTTTTCTCTCTGTATTCTGTCTCTTCTATCTGCCTGTTCGCGTTCCCGCTCATTCATTCTGACTCTCTCCTCCTCTTCACGCTGCCTTCTATCCTGTTCATCATGTCCATGTACAGCTCTGTCAGTTATAAATGAAACGTGAGAATTAGAGTTGGAAAGCATTATAAGACTACCCTGTATAGCAACGTCTCCGCCTTTATTGTGGAATTTAAGACGTTTATTCAATGTACCAAGATTTCCTAACTCTCGTGGAGTGGCATGGGATATTATGGGTTCATCATTATTACGGCGATCACCTTGAACAACGTTTATCCTGGGTTTAATAAGATTGATTAGGTTTCTTCTGTCCCTTCGTTTGATTTCAGGCAGGACGATAACATTTCCTTCCCACTTGAAATTCCCGTTGCTTCTTACATCAACGTCTCCCTGTATAATGAGTGTTCCCTTTCCCTGAAGGGTGGAGTTGAGTTCTAATCGGTCTACATTAACATAAACTACTGAGTTTGCATCCCCGCCAAGATCCAATTCCGAGTTAATCCTGACTCTATTTCCGGTTATTACCGTATCTGTTTTTGGCAACAGATCTTCGGTTATAATATAAGTGATTTTATCAACTATCAAGTCGTAAAAATCTGCTGATAAAATAGGGTCTTTTATATTTACTGAGCTTGTTCTTAAAATGTCACCTCGTCTGTCAGTATATTCTACTACTGGAACCCCGCTGAACATTGCTGGATCTATTCTTCCTCTTCTCGCAGCTCTGCTTATCTGTTCCATAACACTTTGGTAGATATCTGTATCTTCAATTCCAAGACCCGGGACATTTTTCCCATCTCCGCTGATATCCATTCCACTTACAGTCATGTCGTGCTCATCTATTAGTTCTCTCAAAAATCCCCCAAAATCTTCATCATTGCCAAAATCCCTCATAATACGATCGAGTGCCCTGTCAAATTCACCTTCATCACGTATATGTCTCAGTTCTCTTTCAAAAAATAACCTTCCAAATTTCATTTTTACTTTTCTTAGATCTCCATATATGCCAAATGCAGCCAGTTGATTTCCGAATCCCGGGACATTCACTCCGGCCCCGTCGCTTAGTACCGCCTCAACTATTCTTTTTATTTCTCTTTCTCCACCAACGTTGGAGATTCCCGTGGCGGTAAGCTTGGGCTGTCCATTAGCGTCTCTTGTAAATGTTGTATAGTATTGACCGTCTGCGAATGTTTTATTCACAGTACCGATACCTTGTTCGTCATAATCGATGTTATTATTTAGTTCAAGGAGCGCCTGGCTGATTGCGCCCTGTGCCTTATAAAGTGCCTGTATACGATATTCTTCAAAGATTGTCTCTCTTTGACTTGAGGAAGTCACAGTAAGCAGGGCGAAGCTTGCCGCTGCAACGACAGTAGTAAAGATCATCCCTATAGCAATTGTGTTACCGCTTTCAAATTTTCTCATTGCACCTCCTATGTTTAAACTAAATTATAATAGTTCTTACTGTGGATAACCAGCCTTCGAAGCATGGGTATTTACCTCGCGCCAAGACAATACACCATATTTTGATTGCAATGGTGAGTCAGGTCCAAGCATCTGACTAAATTGAAGTATTTTATTTGTTGCGTTTACTACATTGTCATATTGGAAATTAATCTTTACATCTCCATGAAATATTATTTTCGCGTTACTGACAGCATCATTGACCGGATCGGCTATAACTATCATTCCATCAACATAGAGTGATGGATGCAGCACGTCGTGTTTGTGCTCTTTATCTACTTTTCTATTTACATTATGTGCGTGACCGGAATTTGGAGCAACTCGCAATTTTGAATTATTGCCGATTATAGATATTGTTCCGTCAACATCTACCATACCATTTTTTACCAGAAAAGACGCCTTTCCTTTCTTTGTGCTATCACTGAGTAGTACAACTGAACCTTTGACATATGTATGTGGATTTGAAAAGTTTCCTCCTGATTGCGGATCTTTGTCTGTTGCAAAAGTTGTTTTGGCAGTATTTGATGTAGATAAGAGGAATAAACTCCCGGTAATATCGATATCACCGCCTCTGTTTTTTAAATGCACTTCCGATCTCGATTTTTGAACAGTGGGGAGCGAAGATGTATCGAAATCATTCACTACAGTGTATGAAGTATTGTTGCTAGTTATAAGCGTTAATTTGTTTGCAAGTTTGATGACATCATTTTGCACCTTAGTTTTGAGTTCGGGAATTATTATGACATTTCCATCCCACTGTAAACTTCCTTCTCCCTGTACTTGAACGTCGCCTTGTATTATAAGATTTCCTTTACCGCTAAGTTTTGATTTTATTACCAGTTCATCTACTGAAATAAATGTTGTTGATGAGGGATCTTGGCTCACAGAAAGATCTGTGTCTATAGTTACTTTATTGCCTGTAATAAATGTTGATGCGTTCGGAATAAGCCAGTCTGTAAGCGCAGTTGACAATTTTGATAAGATGTTATCGTAAAAGTCTGATGAAAATACCGGTACAGTTACATTTACAACACTTGTTGTGATGCTTTTTGGATTATTCTCTTTATATGTAATGAGAGGATTTCCTTGAAAGGTACTTTCTGTGATTTTATTTGCATTTATTGCTGACCAAATTTGCTGCATTACTTGTTTATAAACATCTGGATCTTCGATAGTCAATCCGGCTACGTTGTAGCCTTTAGGGCTGCTATCGTATCCATTTATTAAAACATTATGTGAATCATCTCCATCGTTTGAATCTCCACCACTGTCATCATCTATCCCGTTATTGTCATCATCATCACCATCATCATCAATGGGATCGTCCTTTCCGCTTGCATAGAATGATGGACCGAAGGATATCTTGAGCTTTCTAAGGTCTCCGTTCACACTAAGCGCTCCGACATATTTATCAAATCCGGGCAGATCAACATTCTGATTGGCACTTAGTTTTGCCTCTATAGTTCTTTTTATCTCATTTTCACTCCCTGCATTTGCAACACCGGTTGCCAGAATTGTCGGGACTCCATTGTTATCTACTGAAAGCGATGAATAATATTCACCATCAGCCATCGTTTTGAAGACAACTCCGATCCCATAGTTATCACTGTCTTTATTTGTATTAAATTCGCCGAGAACTTGCGTCAGTGCGCTTTGTGCCAGATAATATGCTTTTTGTCTGCTTTCTTCATATGAAACTTCTTTTTGAGAAGAAGAACTCATGACTATGAGAAGTAGTGACATTGTGGCAATAATTGTCGTAAAATAAAATGCAACGGCCAACGCATTCCCACTCTCGACATTAACTGATAACTTTCTCATATTCACCTCATTAATTAATTATTTTTCGGTATGACATTGGTTGATGCAGTAAAAGTATATGTTCTGTCTCCTTTTAATTTTTCAATAGTAACTTCAACCTTAATTTTATTTCCTACCCTTGAAATTTTGAATGTGTTATACTTAACATCAGGTGAATAATCTATTCTATCGTTTAAGTATTCTCTTATTATCTTTTGCTCGTCGATCCTGCCGTCACTATTATCATCGAGATTGTTCTGTATTTCTCCGTCAGACATTACCAGTCTGTATGTGATGTTATTACTCCAGATGATGCCGGAGTTATATCCGGTATTCTTTTTAAATATAATATTGTTTGTCGTACCGGGATTGATTGGAAGTATTGAAACAATCTGGCTCATGGAACTTTCCTGAAGTTCTTTTGCTACTTCTTCAACAACTCTCCTGGCTGTTGAAGACAGTTCCAGCATTGTAGTTTGATCCTCAAATTCCCTTTCGCTTATAACAAGGGATGAATTAAGCATGTATAATAGAACAGTCAGAAGTGCCATGACAATCGTAAGTTCCAGCATGGTGAATCCATTATTATTATGTATTTTCATTGCCCGATTATGGTCGTGAGGAAATGCATTTTTTCCCGACCATCCTCATCCCATTTAATTTCAATTCTTATAGGAAGGATTTTGTAATCATTTGCATGATTATTTGAATCTATAACACCATCTCCATTGAGATCCATTGGCATTCCCAGACTAGCATCCTGCAGATCTTCTCTTAATTCCTGTATGTTTGTCACCTCGTTGAATATCGTTGGAAAAAATATTCTGCCGACTTTCCCATCATTGTCCAGAGGTGATGGATATAAACCGCTTACGTCGAAATTAGAACCAGGAGATGTTCCTGTTCCGTTTGGATCATCCAGAGTATCTGTATTAAACTCAGCGTATATTTGACTGAACGTTGAATCTTGCAACTCTTCTATTTTTGTTCTTGCTTCATTCAAAGCTAAATTCGTATGTATTGTATTTGTATTTACCTTCCAGGAGGTTGCCATACTTCCGATGAGAAAAAGTATAACTGTCACGAGAATCGATATAGTGATGATGAGTTCGATGAGCGTAAAACCACCTATTTTCTTCTTATGCATCATATATACTTGAGCAAAAACGGTGCCATAAACCGACCTCACAATAAACATTGTATATAGTATATATATAGTATTATCATTAAGCTTTTTTGAATTCAAGTAATTGTCATGTTTTATTGCATTAGTGCAGTAATAAAACATTACGTGTAAAGTTCTATTACGTTAGATGGCCAGTCACTTAGCTTGAACCTAAAATGTATATTACTAAATTGTACTTCAATAATGTCTTACATCTACAAGGTTGGGGTTGTTGGAGCAGGTCAAATGGGTGCAGGTATTGCCCAAACAATTAGCTTTGCAGGTATTCCGGTTGTATTGAAAGATGTAAGTGACGTTCAGCTGAAAAAAGGCTTGGATCAAATTAGGTCGGTATATAATCTAAGAGCTTCCAAGGGAAAAATGACTGCAGAAGAAGTCGAGCTTAAAATGCAGCTTGTTACACCATCGCTTAATTATTCTGATTTTAGTGATTGCGATCTGGTAATCGAGGCTGTCCCGGAAGATTTGAATCTGAAAATGAGTATTTTTACAGGTTTAAAGGATATAATACCTGAACATTGTATTGTGTCTTCCAATACATCAAGTCTGTCTATATCGAAAATGGCAACTGCAATTAAATCTCCAAAAAATTTTATAGGATTTCACTTTTTTTATCCGGCTAATGTAATGAAACTTGTTGAAATCATTCTTGGTCTTCAAACGGATCAAGCGGTTGCAGACTCGATAGTAGCATTTTCTGAATCAATTCGAAAGATCCCTGTAAAGGTTAAGGAATGTCCCGGATTTCTTGTAAACAGATTATTAATGCCTTACTTAAATGAGGCCTGCCATCTTGTTCAGGAAAAGGCATGCACTCCGGAGAAAATAGACGAAATTGCAGTCAAATTTGGACTTCCAATGGGTCCTTTTATGTTAGTTGATCATCTTGGCTTAGATGTGTGCCATCACGTTTCTTGCATTATGGCAGATGCTTATGGATCTAGAGCAAAACCTCCTGAGCTGATCTCGACTCTTATTGGTTTAAAACGATACGGAAAAAAAAGCGGGGCAGGATTTTATGTTTATGATGGCAGCAGCAAAGATTTTTCAGGAATTTATCCATCCGAGAATTCCATTAAGGATGAAAATCAGATAATTGAAAGACTTTTGTATCCAATGGTAAATGAAGCTGCAAATTGCATCGATGAATCGATAGCCAATCCATCTGATATAGATCTTTCTCTTTTAGCAGGTATCGGATTTCCACAGGCGAAAAATGGATTGCTCAGATGGGCAGATCAGACAGGACTGGATTTGATTTTCAATAAGCTTTGTGAGTGGAATAACAAAAGTGGAGACAGATTTCTTCCGTCGCTATACCTTCGCAGACTCGCCGATGCAGGCTTTACCGGATCTAAGGCCGGTAGAGGATTCTTTGATTACTTCTAATTAAATGAGTGAGAAAGCGATCTCGATTGCGCATTCACCTGACAGTGATGATGCTTTTATGTTTGCTCCACTTTTTAACAACCTTATAGATACTGAGGGTGTTAATCTTGTAGAGTACTTGCATGATATAGAGACTTTAAACAGATATGCGTTTGAAGGCAGATATGATATTTCAGCGGTTTCACTGCACGCTTATTTTTTTATGCAGGATAAATGGGAAATTCTCAGCTGCGGATCAAGCGTCGGAAGCAATTATGGGCCTGTTCTTGTTTCTTTAAATAGAAAAGAACTTATACCTGGATCAGTTGTAGCTATTCCGGGTCAGTACACTACTGCGACACTGGTTTTAAAATTAATGTGCAAGGGTCTAAAGCTCGTTTCAGTCCCATTCGATGAAATCAGTGACAGAGTCAGAAATAAAGAATTTGAGTTCGGGTTATTAATACATGAGGATCAAATTATTTATCAAAAACTTGGTCTGACAAAGATTGCAGACCTTGGGGAATGGTATTACTCTAGTACTGGATTGCCGTTAGTGTTGGGCGTTGTTGCTGTACAGAAAACTTTCCCGCAAAAAACTATTGTGGAACACTTAATTAGAAAATCAGTCCGGTATTCGTTAAATAATTTTGAACGTGTTATTCCCTATGCAAAAAAGTACGCGCGCAATCTATCTGAATCTGAATTGAGAAAATTTATCGAAATGTATGTGAATCAGCATACTCTTGAAATGGACTCAATATTGAGGAAATCTGTTGACCAATTGAGAATATTGGCCAAAAACAGAGGCCTAATCCACTAAACTTCTGCACACTATATGTGGTGGTACTACGAAAAAAGCATACTTTTTTTTGTATTTTTTCTTCAAAAAGTTGATTTCAACAGTCGATTTTTTTATATATTGGAGCACAAATTTTGTTATTTGAAAATAAAAGTAACAGATGGAACTAACATTTAAGTTAAAAAAATTATTTAATAAGTTTTTTCTTAATCAGCATCCCGAGGCGGCACTCAGGTATTTCCCGGTAGTTTCGGCAATTAAAAAGGCAAAGCTTCGGGATTCAAAAATTCTGGAAGTGGGATCCGGATCATTGGGGATAACACCATACCTTAAAAAAAGTGTCGACGGAGTCGATATAGACTTTTCCGGACCGAGAACTGACCTTGTCAACAGAATAAAAGGTAGTGTTGAAAAACTACCGTTTAAAAAAAGCCAGTATGATGTAGTAATAGCTGTTGATGTTTTAGAGCATCTTCATAAGAATATCCGCCCTCTTGCAATATCTGAAATTTTAAGAGTATGCAGGAAACTGGCAATTATAGTTGTCCCGGTAGGTAAACTTTCCGAAACTCAAGACCGTCAACTGGACCAGTTGTGGAAAAGGATATTTCGCACCCAAAATCAATTTCTGGCAGAACATGTTGCAAACGGGCTACCGTCAATTGACGAAATTTTGGTGACGATTGACAAATCTGCCAGGAAATTAAACAAAAATGCTAAAGTATCCTCTTTCCCGAATTTGAATTTGTCAGTCAGAAACATCTTGATGAGAACATGGATAAGTAAAAACCATTATGTTTACTACACATACATGAAAGGGTATCTATTGCTGCTGCCAATTTTAAGATTTGCGAATTTCGGAAACTGTTACCGTCGAGTTTTTGTGATAGAACTTGCCCCTCGCTAAATTACAAATTGAATGTACTTTTTAGATATAATACCTTACCCATGACTAAAAAT
>JACQRL010000189.1 GCA_016206485.1 Planctomycetota bacterium
AATCCCAACTCAATGATGAAGACTCTTATCCTGGTCGTCGCCGCGATTCTCGCCATTGGCGCACTTTACAGTTTCTTCCCAAGGAAATGGCTGGAAAAATTAAAATCTTTATTTAATTCGAGACGCTCCCGCCCATCGGAAAAAATGCAAAGATTTTGGGGCTATAAACTCATTAGCGATGAGAAACTTAAAAGGATTCGATCGCTATACGATGAGTACAAAAAATTGGAGGGAAAGCCAAATCCATCTACGAACGATATTGGAGAAAGAAACAGACATAAAGATACTCTTGAGGAAGAGTTGGAACGGGAGGAAGTTTATTTTATTAATGATGGAAACACCGATAACATTACTACACCATCCAGCGAAATGTTCCTCACATGGTTAGATGACATAGATTTTAGCAGACAAATATTGTCGGAAGATATTCCATGGGATCACATCTTCAGAGATCTTATGCGGATTCCTATATCAACCTATGTTGATGCGGAAGAAAAAGATATTCTGGACATCCTGGAAAAAACAGGGATGATCACGCATGACGAGCGAAATGGTATTCACTCTCTAGAAGATGAAAAGGTGAAAAAAAAATATATCTTGAAATATTTAACACCACTGATCATCAATTCTGGCGGTATGCCCAAAAATGTTCGGATTCAATTTATGTTGGTTGTTTCATCTTACTTCTTCCATTATCATAATATCGGTCCCCCCATAAGATATGAGTACGCGGAAAAGTCTCCAAAAAAATTCCATGCAGAGATGTCAAGATTTCTTCAAAGATTGCATATCGGTCATGGGGGCCACCGCTACACATATACCCTTACAAGAACCGATAAGTTAAGATTCTTTTTTAAAAATGAGATTGGAAGAATACTTTGGAGAACGAAATTGTACAGAAACAATTTCACAAGGGTTTTATCCCTTGCTAATAATTATCTGAACATTCATGGAAGGAAGAAATCTCAGAGAACCAACTCCAGAAAACGAATCATGATTGCTGTCATTGCTGCCATCATGATCGCAGTTGTTTCTCCATTTCTGGTCAACGCGGGCAAATCACTCTACCAAATCTTGAGTCCGCCGGAAGGACGCATCGTCTTGTATCTTGAAACCCATTCCCCTCAATCCAGCGATCAGTTCGTGCAAAAAATGGAGGAGATGTCCAAACACTATCCGGAAATCTATGTTGTCTTAGAAGGCGCGGTAAGTGTTGGATCCGTCCGCACTTATTTTGGTTACATGGGATGGCCATTCCCTACTCGGGAAACGTTGGAAGACCCATTCACCCTGGCGAGACTGCGGCAGTTTATGGAGAAAACTCAGTGGCCATTAGGAGACTACCTGCTAAAATCTGCCCGCGCAGGGAGATTCCAGGAACTTCCGATAACAAAAGATCATGGTTCCACTTACCGTTACCTTGGGGAACATCCCAATATCCGTGTGATACAGGAGCAGGTCCCTGTGGAAAGCGTGGTATTTCTGATCAGGTCGGAATTCGCCTATCAAGAAGCTTTAGAAGCGCTGTATTCTGAAAAAAACGAAGACCTGTTCTTCCAGAAAATAAACGACTATCTCAGTGATTTCATATCCAGCGCTGAGTTGCGTACGGGAGCGCTGGCGGGTCGCATTCGTCCGGTGAGAAAAGATCATCCTCATGCCGGTATCCTGGCGCGTTTGGGGTCTGGACGTGGTAACATCCAAAATATGTTTGATGAGGATCCTGATTCAAAAACATTCATAACAACCGGACTGAACCCAAAGATAAAAGAACCCGTCGTGTTTTTGCAAGAGAAATATGGCGTCACGCAAATTATAAACGGTCAGGTTCCCAGGTCCGATAGAAATATATTGTTGACTATTTTTCCGCACGACCTGGTTCTTTCGTATTTCAAGGGGGACTTGAACGCGAAAGAAGCGTTGAATGGACTATTCGAAAAGATGAGAAATGATCCTAATAAGCCTCTGGACCAGCTCACCCGTGAAATTCAAGAGAACGCCGCTCTTCTCAAGAACCAACCCACTGGATATCTGGGAACATTTATACTCCTATGGCTGAAAGAGCACGGATACCTGACCCCCGACATCCGACAGTATCTTATTCCAGAAATTGGAGAGAACTTGGATAAATATCCTCCTCTTCAGAAATTGATACAAGAACTGAAAAGTCAGATTCAACCGAACCCCAATTTTCCCAGCGACAGCGGCACTTCTAACAGAGCCGCTAAGAGAGATGTTTCTGATCCAACCCATTCCGACAACCCTCCCGCGCAAACCTCGGCATCTCCAAAAGAAACACAGGAGAAGATTGAAAAAGAACCATCTTCAATTTCAAAGTCGCCGGAAGAGAGAAATCCGGTCATTTCGTTTGTCATTTGGCTGAACGATCATAGCAAGCAAATCACCACGGCGTTATCTCTGACTTATCTCTCCAACCTTATGCAAGGATCTTATTGGCCC
>JACQRL010000190.1 GCA_016206485.1 Planctomycetota bacterium
AAAAAAATTATTATTTTTTAAATTCATTATTGCAATCCTAGAAATACCTCAACAGTCGTACCTATTCCCCTCTTGGAAAACAACCTGACATAGCCTCTGTGAATGCTCGCAAGCTTCTGGCAGATCGAAAGTCCAAGCCCAGTTCCCACAGATTTAGTAGTGAAAAAAGGCTGGAAAATTTTCTGCATATCTTCTTCCCTTATTCCCATGCCTGTATCCCTGACTGATATAAATAAAAACGGAGGGCGCATCTCTGCAAAGATCTCAACATGCCCTTCTTCATCAACTGCCTCTACAGAATTCTTTATCAAATTTACCAGTATTTGTTCCACTATATTGGGATCACAGAATATAAGCTGGTCGATATCAACAGTAGTTCTGTAATTGATTCGTTTTCCTGTAGCTTCCTCTCCGAATAAAGAAGCGACCCTGTCAATAAGATCTCTCAAATCTATCTGCATCTTATTGAGTCTGTAAGGTTTTGAATATATCAAAAGTTGCTTTACTATCCTGTCAAGACGGTTTACAAGTGTATTTACCTCGCCAACAATCTGTTTAGCGCCGGAGTTTTCCGGCAATGATTCAGATAAAACATGCATCGCGCTGTTGATGCCGGCCAAAGGATTTTTTATTTCGTGAGCGACAACTGTTGCCATTTCGCCGATTGCAGCAAGCCTTTGCTTATGGAGATTTTCTTCCTCTAACATTTTTATTTTGGTGATATCTCTGATTATTGATGAACGTCCGATTATCTTTCCCGACTTATCCCTGATTAATGTAGAAGTTATCGAAACAGAGATTTTGCTCCCATCCTTCGTCATTCTTTCAGTTTCATAATTAGTTACTGACCCATCCTTCTCAACAAGTCTTTTGATCTCATCAAGCTCGTTGGTTTTTATTCTTTCTTCAGGAATGAGAATCTCTGCGCCCTCACTTATAACTTCATTTTCTGTGTATCCAAAAATATTTACGGCTCCCTGATTCCAGGTGAGGATCTTGTGATTTCTGTCCAAAACCAGGATTGCGTCCGCGGAATATTTCAAGATATTTTCGAGATAACTTTTTGCCTTCTTAACCTCATCCAAAAGCAGATTCTTTTCAATTACATAGCTCATTATTCCCGCAATCTGTTTTAAAAATGACTCATGCGAGTTGTTATACACATTTCTTTTGACGCTGGAAAAAAAGATAACTCCGATTGGATTCCCGTTGCTGATTAATGGGAGTGTCAGACTTGATAGCATTCCCTCCTTTAATATGAGAGCTGTGCTCAATGACTCAGGTTTTTTGCTGTAATATTCCCGAAGATCGCTGATAATTCTCGGGGCAGCATGCTCAATCACATGATAAAGACTCGAATTCTTAATGGATGCCGAATATCCCTTCCCAAGATATAACGGAAAATTCGACCTGACTTCCACCATTGTAAGCTTCTCTTTTCTATCATCCAACAAAGCAAGCCCTATCCTGTCATATGGAACAACCTCTGATAAACTGCTATAAAGTATAGAAAAAATTTCAGATAGATTTCTTCCCTTTGTAATCTCATCAATTAGCTTCCTGGTCAATGAAAGTCGTTCAGCTTCTGATTCCACCGTTCCACCTATTATATCTTTCATCTAAATTTTTACAAATAGAGCCTTAAAAGAGGATCCCGACTCCTTTTGGGAGCCGGGTATAAGGGGAGTTCGGACACTATTTTTTAACAACTCTGATTCTAACATTATTTGAGACCTTCCATTTATCAAAACAATCTTCTTTTTAACCATCTTATAACATCAAGCAGGCTTATCACACCAACAATCTTGTCATTTTTCCCATGGATAAATATCCTGTGGAATTTTTCAGTCGAGAAAAAATCAAGAATATTTTTAAGCGTTGAAAACTCACCCATAGTCTTTACCGGAGTTGTCATAACCTGCCTTACTGTTTCCTTATTCATCTTGTCGAGATGAAAACCTTTCGGGAGCTGCTCCTTCTGCCCCTTCGTATAAAATTGTCCTGGAGATTCATCCTCTGCTTCCTCCGTTTCCAGATGCCACATGGTATATCGTGACACATCTTTTAGTGTTAAAACACCTTTTGTCTTGCCATCCTCGTCCACAACAGGAGCTCCACTTATCTTATGCTCCAGAAAAAACCTGACAGCCTCCGTAAGCGTCCAGTCAGGATTTAAAGTCAAGACAGGGGAAACCATAATGTCAGATGCCTTCACATCCAGATTCACAGAGATCTTTTCACAGATATTACCCTCTTTTGCGATTAATTTTGCCATGAACAGATGGGTGCAAAATGCATACCAAAACCGCCAAGAACAATTACAATTTCATCGATAAAAAGAGCAACCTCACAACGAACTAATATCTTACTGAGTAATTTGACCCAATCATAGGTAAAAATCCGCATTTGCCTGTATAACTTGCCCCAAAACGAATTATGATTTGGTTATTTTCCACATTAATGTGTTGAAAACGCAGTATTAGGTTATAACATATCTGGCAATATGAATCTAACAGATAGAGAATTGTGGACGGTAATCCACGGTATGGTCTTGGGAGCTATTTTCCTGCTTGCCTTTGCTGGTGGATTTGCAGGTCTTTGGAGTCTTAAACCAGAATTAGTAACCGAAACCGGAATTAAGGAAAGAATCCGAAGATTAATCATTGGTACATGGACTATGGCAATTACTGCTTGGTTGACTGTAATAACGGGGACTTATATTGTATACCCATGGTATAGGGCAAAACCGATAGCCGATCTTAGCCTTTCTCAGTTCCCAAGATCATTACTTTTATCAAATCCAAATACCTCCGCTTGGCACACATTTGGGATGGAGTGGAAAGAGCATGTGTGCTGGATCGCGCCAATTCTTGCAACAGCTGTAGCATATATTGTGACTATATATGGAAAAAATTTAGCCCATGAAAAGAGACTTCGCATTACATTAATAGCATTACTTACAATCGCCTTTATCGCAGCAGGAATTGCGGGATTATTCGGCGCATTTATTACCAAAGCAGCTCCAATTTTATAACAGGAGGCAGCGTATGAATCAAAAAAGTAAAATACCCGATGGACATGCTGGAGCAGCAATCCTTTCTGCAGGAATAGGTTCCTTTGTACTGGGTCTTGCCGTCGTACTGACAGAAATTTCTCCCAAAATAAAAGAACTATTTACACTTACCGCGCCTGTAGGACCATTGAGCGGCAAAACTACAGCCGCTGTTCTCGCCTGGATAACAAGCTGGATAATCCTCAGCTTTTTGTGGAAAAACAAAGATGTAAGGCTCCAAAAAATTCTTATCGCAACATTTATTATGATAGGACTGGGGCTGCTGGGAACATTCCCGCCTTTTTTCGAAATATTCAGTCATTAGGAGATCATAAATGAACTCAACAAAATTAATAACGCTCTTTTTCATGATTCTATTTCCTAAAATAATCTCCGCACAGGATCAGGATCCAAAACAGGAGCTCGAACAGATCAAAAAAAGAATAACAGATCTTGAAAAGCAGTTGTCGGCAAAACAAAACAACGAAAATAAAACTGAATCAATATTTAATGAGGGGTTTTGGCTGGTGGGAAAAGATGACAAGATCCGTATAGGCGGATCAGCACAGATCGATGGACGCTTATTTTTGGATAGAGAAGACGGTGATTCAAATTTCTTGATACGACGTGCAAGAATTTTCGTTACAGGAACACTTGAAGAT
>JACQRL010000200.1 GCA_016206485.1 Planctomycetota bacterium
CTCCAGGCATTAGGAACAGTAACCTACGGACTGAAATCGTACTTTCTTACACACGTGTGTTACGGAGAATTTTCCAAAATATATGATAAAATTATCAATATACCTGTAGATAATTTAGATATAGAAATTTCTAACAGTAATCTTGACCTGATCGAACTTTTTAAACAAAAAAAGTTTCCAAAAGACGTTTCGTTTGGTGTTGTCGATGTTCATTCTCATAAAATAGAAGATATCAATACTGTAAAAAACAGGATAAGAACTGCCATTTCTGTACTAGGAAAAGATCAGGTATGGGTAGATCCAGACTGCGGATTAAAAACACGAACAGTAGAGGAAGCCGTTAATAAGTTGAAAGTCATAGTACAAGCAACCAAAGAAGTGAGAAAAGAGATTAGATAACCTCTATACAGTTTGAATAGCATCATGAAAAAAGATATTATAGTACTTCCGATTAACATCAAGAAAGCTGTACGCGATGCGCTCAAAGAAGATGTCGGAAGTGGCGATATCACATCCGAAACGTTCATTCCGTCAAACGTAACCTGCAGAGGAGATATAGTTGTAAAGGAAGATGCGTACTTGTGCGGAATCTATGTAGCGCAGGAAGTATTCAAACAGGTCGACCAAAATCTTAAATTCAAGGCAAAACATCTTGATGGAGCATTTGTATCCAAGGGAACAGTTGTCGCAAGTGTATTTGGAAAAGCTCTAAGCATACTTAAAGGCGAGAGACTATCCTTGAATTTCTTGCAACGGTTAAGCGGAATTTCTACCTTCACAAGAAAATTTGTTAATAAAGTAGACAGATACGGTGTACAGATACTGGATACCAGAAAAACAACGCCAAACTGGAGATATCTGGAAAGATACGCTGTAAGAATCGGCGGTGGAGAAAACCACAGATTTGATCTGTCCGATGCAGTAATAATCAAAGACAACCACTTACGCGCCATAAAAAATTTTCAAAGATTGAAAGGTGATATTTTAAAACTTAAAAAAAAAGTTAAATTCGTTGAGATAGAGGCGCAAAATCATCCCCAGGCCATTAAATTCACCCAATTGCCTGTTGACGTAATGATGTTCGATAACTTCGAAGTTTCTCAACTCAAAAAAATTGTCAAGATAGTAAGAAAAAAGAGACCAGATCTCATACTCGAAGCATCCGGAGGCATCAAACTACATAACGTCGAAAAATATGCAAAATGCGGCGTTGACTGGATTTCCATAGGAGCAATAACACACTCCTACAAATCTATCAACTTCTGTCTTGATTTAATTCAGTAAAAATACCCGGCTAATTTAGTTGTATTAGAATAACTTAGAAATGCCTGAACTCGAAGGAAACAAAATTCGATTTTCTTCGCGGTCTTCTGACTTTTTCGCAGTCCCTCAACTAAATTCGGGACAATTCGAGTGACAATGAATTTGCCGAATTGTTTCGCGGCAGATCAACTCGAAATCAGCCAAAAACCTGCTTGGTTATTCAAAATCGCCGTAGCCTTCGCCCCCGGCAGCTCCCGCAGGCATTTGTTTTTCCTTTTTCTCAGGAATCTCAGTGATAATTGCTTCAGTCGTGAGAAGTATTGCTGCGACAGATGAAGCATTCTGTAATGCAGCCCTGACTACTTTCTTCGCATCTACGATACCTGCTTTGACAAGATTTTTGAAGTCCAAAGTATTCGCGTCAAATCCAAATTCAGGATCATCGCTCTGGGATATTTTATCAATCACAACAGAGCCATCCATACCTGAGTTGGATGCAATCTTTCTAATAGGTGATTCCAATGCCTTAAGCACAATATCAACCCCGACTTTTTCCTCATCGCTATTAAGAACGAGTTTAACGGACTCAGTCTTATCCTTAACTTGTCTCTTGACTGTATGTTCTCGACTCTTCATAAAAGACTGCAGCGTTTTTCCGGCTCTCAGTAACGTGATGCCGCCACCGGGAATTATTCCTTCTTCGATAGCCGCCTTAGTCGCAAACCTTGCATCATCAACCCTAAGCTTCTTTTCCTTAACTTCAACCTCAGTTGCACCGCCTACGCTTATCTTTGCAACACCGCCCGCAAGCTTTGCAAGTCTTTCCTGCAATTTTTCCTTATCATAATCGGAGGTGGTCTTATCAATCTCTCTCTTAATCTGTTCAATCCTCCCTTTTATTGCGTCTGTCGAACCTGCTCCTTCAATTATTGTTGTGTTTTCCTTTTCTATAACGATTTTCTTTGCCCTTCCAAGCATAGAAAGGTCGACGTTTTCTAGTTTAATACCGAGATCTTCAAATATTGGCTTTGCATTTGTAAGAACAGCAATATCTTCGAGCATAGCTTTCCTTCTGTCTCCGTAACCCGGAGCCTTCACTGAGCAAACCTGCAGGGTTCCTCTCAGCTTATTTACTACGAGAGTCGCCAATGCATCACCTTCAACTTCTTCGCTGATTATTAATATTGGCTTACCTGTCTTTGCAACCTTTTCCAAAAGCGAGACAAGATCTTTTGCAGCATTAATTTTCTTTTCATAAACAAGGATATAACAATCCCTAAGTTCACAAATTAATGTCTCAGGATCCGTCATAAAATATGGAGAAAGATATCCTCTGTCAAACTGCATTCCCTCAACATATTCAACTTCAGTTTTAAGTGCTTTGCCTTCTTCGATAGTAATAACCCCATCTTTTCCAACCTTATCGATTGCTTCAGCAATGAGTTTACCTATCTCTCTATTATTTCCTGCGGCAACAGTTGCTATATTTTCGATTTCTATATTTGTTTTTACCTCTTTTTTGAATTTATCAAGTTCGCTGACAACAATCTCAGTTGCCTTTTCAATTCCCTTTTTCAGTTCGATCGGATTATATCCTGCAGAGACCCTTTTTATTCCCTCGTCAAAAATAGCTTCAGCAAGAACTGTAGCCGTTGTAGTGCCGTCTCCTGCAATATCATTGGTTTTGGAAGCAACTTCTTTTACAAGCTGAGCCCCGATATTCTCATAAGGATCCTTGAGCTCTATTTCTTTTGCTACTGTGACTCCATCGCTTGAAACCAGAGGAGCACCCCATTTTTTCTCTATCAAAACATTTCGTCCCCTTGGCCCCAATGTCACACCAACCGCACGCGCCAGGGCATGAACACCACTTTTAATTTTTTCCCTCGCTTCCTGATCAAAAGATATCATTTTTGCTACCATAGCTAACCTCCGTTAATTAATCTTCAATAACAGCTATTATCTCGCTTTCAGACAAAACTAAATACGTGTCAGTACCAAGCTTTATTTCGGTACCTGCATATGAATTAAACACAACCCTGTCATTTTTCTTTACCTCAGGCTCACGAATCTTGTTATTATCAAGAATTTTGCCCGATCCGACTGCCATAACAATACCCTCTTGCGGCTTGTCCTTAGCAGTATCTGGAAGAATAATTCCACCCTTCGTTTTCTCCTCAGGATCTACTCTCTTAACAACGACTTTGTCGCGAATAGGTCTGATTTTTACCGCCATAGACACCTCCATTAGAACTACTTTTTCGACTTTGATTTTTTCTTAGCTTCAACATCTTGAAAGGATATCTTCCCATCTAAAAACTCTTTTAAAGCAATATCGATAGGGTCCATCTCTGTCGTTACAGCTACAAGAGGAGTTGCACCCCTCACAAGCTCTCGCACCCTTCTTTGCAATAGTACTGTAAATCTGAAGATTCCGCCTACTTCCTCGGTACATTTGCCTAAAATCTCCGCATTTAACAGACTGTCCTGTATCTTTAACATATGTTAAGTAAAAGAAAAGTATAAAATCCGAAGGGTTTCAGGCAAACAATTTCAAACTGTTTTGAAAATTAATCTCTTATCTAAGGCTGGATAACCCCACGAGCGATTTAATGTCATCTTCCTGATATTCGAGTGAAATACCGAACATAAACTCACTGTCATTAGATAATCTGCTCACCCCTGCAAAGAAATTCACACTGGAAAAAATCTTTTGCCACCATTTATCGCGTGAGGTCATAATAGGAAATTTAATGTAAGATCTCATCATAACTCCATCTATCAATTCATCAATATCTTCATCATCAAGATCATCATAGCTGTCTCTGACTTCAAACGTTAGCCTGATCGGGTGTCCGGTTCCGATAACCTTTTCCAAATTAAAGTCGACAGCCGATCCGAACTTTCCCTCAATTAAGCCTGCCCTAAAAACAAGTCCTTTGTTAAGAAACCATGGAATAACATAACCGATCTGAACTTCCGGCTTTAAAAAACTCTGATCATCATTCTCTTGAATTTTATCCTCAAAAAGTATTTCAGATTCTTTATCAAAAGATAATTGGCTTGCCCCTACATAGAAAAATTTATCCTCACCAGGCCAGTAATCAATTCCCAGCCTGCTTATTGTCAAGTCGGTCTCGGCAAATTCCATGAGTCCTAATTTTAAATACAGTTTTGCCCTTCCGATCTTCCCAATAGTACTGTCAGCACCTTCAAGCGTGCTGGAAAGTTTTCCAATCACATTTTTATCCTTAGCTTCCTGGAGTAAATCTTTCAAGTTCCCGGAAGCGTTATTTAAATTTGCCAGAGTATCAGCAAGATCTTGGGCCATTTTCTCATCATTTACCAGTCTCGAAACAGTTCCTCTACCTGTTCTTATACCGTTTATAAACTCCTGTACATCTGCCAAGATCTTATTGACCTGCTGATAGACAGCATCTTCATTTAGAAATTTACCGACAGTTCCTTTTCCGCTTTTTATCCCTTCAGTAATCTCTTTTAAATTTTGAAGTGCATCAGACGCATTGTTGTATATAGAATCATCCTGAAGCAATTTCGAAATTGTTCCCTTATTATTATCCAGTGAATCCCTTACACTTTTTGATATAGTTTTTATGTTGCTTATAGTTTCTTTTATATCCGCCCTGTTCTCCTCTATTAAATTAGAAGCTGTCGTCAGAAATGGTTCGGCTTGTTTCCCATTTAACTGGGTCAACTCTGAAAAATCAACCCTGTTTTTCGAGGAAGTTCCTCTTTTTATTGCGACATACCGTCCGCCAACAAGGGATGATTCCTGTATCGAGATCTCATAGTCTTCATAAATATTAAACTGTCTTTCCAGAAGCAATCTTACAATAACGCCGCTTGGATCAAGCTCAACTCTTTCTACCTGACCGACATCAACTCCATCACAGAAAACCGGATCGCCGTCTTTCAATCCCTTTACTTCACTGAATTTAACCTGCAGAATTGTTCCTTTTTTAAAGAAAGTAAACTTTCCAATAGTCACAGTCGCCACCGAAAGTGATATAACCACAAAAAGAAAAAGTACACCCAAGAAGAAGTCCTTCAATTTATCCTCCGTCCTTCCAAAAAGCTTAAGACCTCATCATTACCGCAATTTCTCAGTTCTTGAGGCGTTCCTATAGCAACAATAGTCCCCCTGAGGAATACAGCTATAACATCAGAAAGTGAAAATGCGCTGTGAATATCGTGAGTAACCAGGATACTCGTCACATTATACTTTTGCTTGGCCATTTTAATCATTTCATTTACAACAGTTACCATAACCGGATCAAGACCACTGGTGGGTTCATCATAAAGTATCAATTCAGGGTTAGTTACAAGGCATCTGGCTAATGCGGCTCTTTTACGCATACCACCCGATAGTTCACTTGGCATCTTATAAATAGAATCGACCAACCCTACTGATTCTAGGACGCTCAATACCTTGGCTTTTATTTCCCCTTTTGACAATTTAAAGTGCTCTTTAAGAGGTAGGGAAACGTTATCAAACAGATTTAATGATGCCAGTAAAGCTCCATCCTGAAAGACAAAGCCGATTTTCTTTCTTACCGACAAAATAAATTCCTTGCGTACATTTGTTATATCATTACCAAAAACAAAAACTCTGCCGTAATCTGGTTTGATGAGTCCAACTATTGTTTTGAGTGTAACACTCTTGCCGACCCCACTTGGCCCAAGAATCGTAAAAATCGTACCTCTTTTGACTTCGAAAGTAAGATCATTTAATACGGTCTTATCGCTGAATATTTTCACAACGTGATCTAATTTTACTACTAATTCCATTTATATGTAATAAATAACAAAATTCAGCAGGTGATCGAATAACAATATGAATAAAAATGCGGCAACTACTGTTTTTAATGTAGCATTCCCGACATCTTCTGCCCCATATCTTGCCCGCATTCCATTACTCGACGCAATAACCGCAATCAATATTCCAAAAACGATTGCCTTTATGAGTCCTCCATAAACGTCACTCAACGATAAAATATCTCTCGCATTCCTGAAATAGACCTGAAAAGGTACCCCAAATCTGATATCTGCAATCACAGCCCCGGTAGTTATTCCGATAACATCTGCAACAACAGTTTGAACAGGAAGGGTCACTATAAAAGCTATGAATCTGGGAAGAAGCAAAAAAGAAACCGGATCAATCGCCATCACTTCCAGCGCGTCGACTTCTTCATTTACCTTCATCGATGCAAGTTCAGCAGCTACGGCAGCTCCCAGAAGTCCGGTCAACGCAATTGCTGTAAAAACCGGTCCCATTTCTTTACACATAGAAGTTGCAACGATAAAACCTATCAGCTCAGCCTGCTGAAACCTTTCTAATTCAACACCTGTCTGAAAAGCAATGATCAAACCTGAAAATAAAGATGTCACAACAACAAGCGGTAATCCGCCTAAAACAAATTTCCTCAGCTGTCTCATGATTTCCTTTTTTCTAAAGAAAACATGCTGAACCCTGAGAATTATTAACACAAACATAGATATTCTGTACCCAAGTGAATTGCAGAGTTTTGCCACATTATCAAAAAAAACATTACTGAACTTAATTACCATCTATACTACCTGGTGAAATATTAAATCAGAACTTATAACAAGATTATTTGATTCTTTGTCATTACCCGTGCATATAGAGCGACACGCTGCTAATGTAATATCCTACCTCCTTTGTTACTAATCCTTTTATCGACAGCGCTTTGGACACCCTATTCCGTATGTTGTTGGAGGAAACAGGAACTTTATTCATAGACAAAACTCTATAATTAAACCCTTCTTGGTTATTTATTGGATAATTTTGACGTTTAACAATGATAAACTCCAGATTCTCCCTCAAGTATGAATAATTTCTCCACCTGCCTAAACTATTAAAAGAATCTGCCCCCATAACAAAAAATAGCTTTCCTTTGACGGTTTTTCTCAGTTCCATAACAGTCAGATAGGTATAAATAAACCTTTTTTCCAATTCGATCGTTGAAATCGTGAAAGTCGAATATCTTAGTCTTGTAAGGATAAGCATATTCAATCTATCAAAAGCCCTTGCATAAGGAACAGATCTTTTGAGTGGATTCTTAAGGCATGGGACAACCAATATTTTCTGATCCGGCATAAATTGCTTCAGACATGACATTACCCTGACATGCCCAATATGTATAGGATCGAACGACCCGCCAAAGATTATCATTTGAAATAAGTATTCAGTTGATCAGAACAATGTACACTGTTTTTTATTTTGGGTTCTGAAAGTTAAATATATATCGATTAAGCGCTATCTTCTTCTGTAAACTTTTTCTTATTGGTACCATTTTTCCAGTATTCGCTCCATTCCTTATAATTCTTTTTAGATTCTCCCAAGAGCTTGGAAAGCGCCTGATGCAAAGCATTAACTATTCTGGTTAGTTCAGCTTCTTTCTGCTTCTGCATTTCCATTTTTGCCTGAGGGCTGTTCTTATCTCCAAGCGGATCCTTCTTGTCCTTGTCACCATCACCGCCTCCGCCTCCATGACCTCCACCTGAACTACCACCTCCCATACCGCCACCAATACTACC
>JACQRL010000193.1 GCA_016206485.1 Planctomycetota bacterium
AATTCACATTCAAAAACTGCTTTACATCTTCGATATCTCTATTTTTGTCAGATTTTTTATCAAGTAATAATTCAATTTCTCTTTTAATTCTGTCAGATAAAGTTGATTCAATTTTGACGGAAACAGGTTTTGTTTTGAACGGATCTATCTTGTCGTCGGAATCATTGGGAGTTGTCGGTTCATCCAGATTAGGAATTTGCATAGGGTCAATATTTGAATTTTTATTACTGTTTTTTTCGCTACTTTCTTCTTCAACGATGATGTATTCATCCTTAGTTTTCTTTGATTTTTTCCCATTTACATCAACTGTTAGAGACACAGTATAAACTCCAGGAAATTTATATGTGTAAACAGGTGTTCCTTCAGAAGAAGTCCCACTGCTACTCGATACAAAATCTCCGAAATTCCACTCTAATTGATCATAAGTCGAATTGATGCGCGATTGGAAAACAACCGATAATGGAGCTTTGCCGGTCGTTGGAAATGCTATAAAATCAAAATTTAATTTGCTGTCTACTTTATTATCTGTTTCAGCGTAATTATCTAAATTAGGCTGGTTCTTTTTGATATTAGTATTGCCATAAGAATTGGTTGAGTATCCAGAAATGTTAAGCATCCATAGTAATGTTATCGAAAATGCGATCACAAGTATTTGAGTCAGATAGTTATGATTTAATATCTGGATATTAACGAGTTTTGGAGCTATTATGCCGAATATGCTTTTAATAAAGAAATTGTCATCAGAAGATCCGAGTTCGTATAGTGTTATTAAACTTCCTTGAAAGTTATTATGAATATCTAACTCATAAATTATTTTTCGTTTTGGTAGTTTAATAGCAAAATAAACACAGATCACTGCATCGGCGATCAGTGAATAAAACAGTATATTAAGAGAAACATTCGACCCAAAAACAGCTCCAATTTCGAAGATCATTAAAAAAGTGACAGCTATTATGGAGGAACTTCTAAAAATCAGACCTAGAAAATAGATTAATCGATATTTAGTGATGAGTGCTCTGAATTTAGCTGACATAACTATTATCATTGTATTTTATTTCGGCTGTTATTCAATTTGAATCCATGTATATAATATGACGTTTGTTTTGACAAAATAAGATTAAATATGTCAGGAATTTATGTTTTTGTTAAACCGGTTAATTTTATATGTTTTTGCAGGTTCATATTTAAATTGGGATAATCACGTCTGTAATGCACACCTCTGGATTCCTGTCTATGAAAAGCAGAGATTGCAATTGCCTCTGCTACAATAAGCATATTTTGAAGCTCCCAGGAGCGATAGTTATCAAAGTTGTCTGATAGCATCAATTTCTTCCATTCCTGTATCTGGTCAATTGCACTTTGGATGCCTTGTTCTTCTCTTTCGATTCCAACTTCTCTTAGCATTAATGAAACCAAAGAGTTTCGAATATCGTCAATATCAAGATTTTTTGGGTGCTTATTTATACGGTTATACTGTTGTGTGCTGATTCTGCGCATTCTATGTAATTCTTGTTTTATCACTTCAGCACAATTGTAGCCCATGACAAGACATTCGAGTAATGAGTTGCTTGCTAGTCTATTGGCACCATGAAAGCCTGTACACGAACTTTCTCCAATAACGAATAATGACTCAATGTTCGTTTTACCACATATTGATGCCTTAACTCCACCTATGAAATAATGTGCAGCTGGTCTTATTGGGATCAAATCTTGTCCTGGGTCTAATGAAAATTTAGAACAAGTTTCAAGGAGCTCTGGAAAATTAGAAAGATCAGTCTTTGTAAAATGCCTAATATCTAGATAAACATAAGATGTTTTATTTGCTGCCAGGTAGTTCGATATAGCCCTTGCCACAACATCTCTGGGAGCAAGCTCTCCATTTTTATGATAGTTGAAAAGAAATCTCTCACATTTATTACCGACGATGAAAGCTCCTGCTCCTCTTAATGCTTCTGTCAGTAGTTTCCTTGGTGCACCGGCTAAATATAAAGCTGTCGGATGAAATTGTACAAACTCCATGTCTTGCAGGATTGCTCCTGCTCTCAGGCAGGCTGAGATTCCATCACCGGTTGCTGCCTGTGAATTGGTAGTCTCTCTGTATAATCTTCCTATTCCTCCTGATGCAATGACAATTGCTTTTGATTCGAAGATCTGAATCCCCTTGTTTTTAGAAAACGCAAGTACTTCTGTAGCTTGCTTATCTGATGTTAATAAGTCTATCAAAAACGTGTCGCTCACAATTTTAATATTTGTTGATTCGATTTTACTGAGGAAATAATTTTGTAAATAAAGCCCGGTTCTGTCCCCTTTATGGAGTATTCTGTTTTCTGAATGTCCGCCTTCGCGTCCAAGATGAAAATTTTCACCGCTTCTATCGAAGTCTAAACCCTCTTTAAAATAGGTTTTAAGTATGTCTTTTCCCTGATTGATTATTTTGGTAATAACGTTAATATCTCCCAATTCGTGCCCACAGTTTATAGTGTCGTTTACATGCTTATCAGTTGAATCCGGGTAAGATAGTGCTGTAGCTATTCCACCTTGCGAAAGGTAGGTATTGCTGTTTGTGATTGAATCTTTAGTCAGTATTAGAATGTTACTGGCGGAATTTCTTAGTTCATAGGCACATACAAGGGATGATAATCCTGAACCGATAATTAGGATGTCTGCCTGAACACGCGGTGTATATCTATGGTCGAAGTTGGTTATATAGCGTGGTACATCAGTTGATAAGAGAATATTATCCATTTAAATATGCAATTATCACTCATCGAACAGGAAAAATCAAAATAAATCGTTGAAATTGTTATTATGTATTCAGTTATTTGTTAATGTTTGCCCACAATATGGTACTTATAAGCAATGCAAGTTCGAATTGGCTCTGACTGTACGGCTCCTGATTTGCTGTCCTGTGAGTATACATTACAATTTTGTTGTTTCCGTATAAGTAAGGAATACACATGGCAGATCCAATTCTCCTTATGACAATGCTTTCGCTGAATGAAAAATTCTCATCTGAAAGCGCATCTGAAGTTAATATGCATTTTTGCGAACTAACTGCTTTTTTTACTATGGTTTTACTGAACTGATTTTTCTCTCCCCCAATTGCAAAATATCCAAGTACATCAAGCTGCATTTTGGAAGCATCAACTTTAATTATATATGTGCTCTGTGATTTCAAGTAATTGGAAATTTTCTCTGCGATAAATGAATAAAAGTTCGGTTCGTTTTCAGTTTCTTTCATAAATTCTATCAGTTCAGTTGCGATGTTGTAAGGCGACTCATCATAAGTTATTGCATAAGTTCTGACTGATTTTTGAGCTGCCTGCTGCTGTTCTTGTTGACCCTCGTGAAGCACTAAAGTTGTATCGAAGTCTTCGGGTCCATTTGGTACCTGTGATAATTCCTGCGGCGGATCGCTCTCATAAATCAATAGTGTTGATCCAATGGTGATTTCATCCTTATTTTTTAGAATTTCTTCTTCAATTTTTTCATTATTTACATACACCCCATTCGTGGCGTTGAGATCTCTGACTATGTAGTGATCACCAAATTTAAAAATCTCTGCATGAGTTCTTGATACTGTTTGGTCGTTTAGCTGAACATCTCTGTCGCTGTCACGGCCGATAACATAACGATCTTTAGTTAATTCGAGTATGTGTGGCTTTCCATTTCGATCTATTATTTTAAGATAGGACATTTTTATAGTTATAAAATAAAAAGAAATAGCTACAATTGCAAGTAAAGGGATGCCTCAAGGGCATCCCTAATGGGAGGGGTTGGAAGGGGTATAAGAACAATTATAATATCGTCATGAGAATAGATATCTTGACATTATTTCCTGGATCTTTAGTTAATGCTTTGAATAGCAGCATATTGAAGATTGCACAAAAAAAAGGTTTGATCCAAATACAGATCACAAATATCAGAGATTTCACAAAAGATAAGCATAAGAAAGTTGATTCCCACGTTTATGGTGGCGGGAGTGGAATGCTGCTTCAAATAGACCCTATTTTAAATGCTATTGATAGTCTTATAAAGGGTCAAAAAGATCATAATGAGAAGCCGTTTATTATCTTGACTAGTCCTAGAGGTGCAGTCTTTAATCAGTCTGTTGCTCTGAATCTATCTGTCAAACAGTGGTTGATAGTTATTTGTGGACATTATGAAGGTGTTGATGAAAGAATCGTCGATATTTTGAAGCCATTTGAACTTTCAATCGGTGACTATATCCTTACAGGTGGTGAGCCTGCTGCGTGGGTGATCATAGATTCTGTAACCAGGTTGATCCCAAATGTTTTAGGAAGCCCGGAATCACTCGAATCGGAGTCATTCAATCAGTATTTATTGGAGGCTCCACACTACACGAAACCTTCTAAATATAAGAATTATTCTGTTCCAAAAGTACTGTTGAGCGGAAATCATTCCGAAATTGCCAAATGGAGGCTCCAGAAGTCAATTGAACTTACTAAGTCCAGAAGACCTGATTTATATAGACTTTACTCGAATAAAAACCATACTTAAAAGAACCCTATGAGAGGAAAAATCGATATTATTGAACAGCAGATTTTACCCACTAAAAAGCTGTCTAAATTCGAGCCTGGAGATACAGTCGAAGTTTATTCTAAAATACGCGAACAAGATACCGAAAGAGTACAAATATTTGATGGAGTTGTTATCTCAATCAGCGGGAGTAAAGGATCAAAAACTTTTACTGTTAGGAAAATAATACAGGGGATTGGTGTTGAAAGAATTTTCCCATACTTTTCGCCTAATCTAGTCAAAGTCGTTGTTAAGAGAACTGGAAAAGTCAGACGTTCCAAGCTCTACTATTTGAGGGGAAGAATAGGCAGGCAGGCAAGAATTAAAGAGGTTTTTGCTTCACAGAAATCGGAGCCTGAAAAGCCGTCAGAAAAAGTAGAAAACCCTTCAACAAATACTCAAAATATCGAACCAGCTAAGGTAAAATCAACCACTTAGTTATGGGTTTGTCGTATCCCACAGATAAGTTTTGACAGATTTATCAGCTACAAGTTGAAATTAGGAATAAATATAGACCACGTGGCAACTCTCAGAGAAGCCAGAGCAACCAGCTATCCTGATCCTGTTAAAGCAGCCAAACTTGCCGAACTTGCAGGGTGTGATTTAATTACCTGCCATTTGAGGGAGGATAGACGTCATATACAAGATAAAGATTTATTCAAACTCAGAAAAAGCGTTACAACAGAATTGAATCTTGAAATGTCAATAAATCCTGAAATTGTAAAGATTGCTCTCAAAGTAAGACCAGATAAGATCACATTAGTACCGGAAAAAAGAAGTGAATTAACAACTGAAGGGGGACTTGATGTAATCAAATACCGAAAAGCAATCGAGAAGATTAATATGAAAATGAAGAACAACAAGATCAGAACAAGTCTTTTTATAGAACCAAATCATTTACAAATAGATGTTGCTGTAGAACTTGGTGCTGATGAAGTGGAATTACATACTGGCAGGTATGCAAATGCTGATAAGTTGAAACGCTCTATGTTTTTAGAAGAGATAAGAAAGTGTTCAAAATACGCGAGTGAAAAAGGATTGGTTGTAGCTGCCGGACACGGTTTAAATTATGAAAATGTTAAACAGATTGCAAAAATAAGTTATATTGAAGAACTCAATATCGGT
>JACQRL010000191.1 GCA_016206485.1 Planctomycetota bacterium
AGTTTTTTAGTATATCGCTTAAATCAATACTATTTATATGTAAAAGAGGTTTTGTTTTACGAATTTTTCTGTTTTGAAGTATGGTTACTGGAGAAATATATTCATTAACAAGCCCATATATAGAAAACAATTGTTCATAATAAAGCGGAGGATTTGGATCTTGCGGAATGCCGCCGACTCTGATCTCAATGTTGGTGAATCCCTTTCTGATGAGATCACCTGCAAGGACGTTTGTAAGACCGGGGGCAAGCCCGCAGTCAGGAACTATTGTAACTTTTTTGCGTTTTGCATCCGCGTTCATAGATAACTGCTTCATTACTACACCTGTATTGCCTCCAAAATCTATCATTGAAACCTTATTTTTTATACACAGTTTTGTCAGATAGTAATTGAAGCGGTAAGGGACGCAAGAAATAGCCAGATTATATTTGTTTAATATGGGCTCTATCGCAGTAATTGATTTAATGTAATGCAGTGGAGAGTTTGCGGTTGAATTGATTTGTTCGAGAGCTTCTTTATTGCTGTCACAGACTCCGACTGTCGCCCATTTTGAAGCATCTGTAGCAATGCATCTGCCGATCCTTCCTGCGCCTATAACTAAGATTTTCATCAGATGAATATGGATAAAATTAAAAGGATTCCGATAACTGCTGCAAAGTAACCGAAATTAATTTTTTGTGAAAGTCTGATGAGCAGGTGAATTGACAATAGGCCGGTTATAAACGAGGCGAGTAGTCCGACTAACAGTTCAAAGCTCAATGTTAAGTATTTAAAGTTTAGGATGATATTTCCGGCAAGCACTATAGGGAGACTCATAAGAAAACTGAGTTTTAGAGATACGGTCTCGTTGAAATTTCTAAGCAGTAGAGCTGAGACAGTGAGCCCGGACCTTGAAAGTCCCGGCAGTACCGCAAACCCCTGCATTATTCCCAAAAGTATATTGTCAAAAACTGTAATGTGTTCTTCTGTTTTTACCACGCTCTTTCCAGATAACAAGATTACAGGTGAAAGGGCGGGGCTTGATCCCGGTTTTTTTGCTTTTAATTGCAAATATCCGGTTGTTAAAAGAAGCGCGCCAATAGCGCAGTTAACTATAGAAGTAGCAGTCAGTATTTCGCTTTCGAACTCTTTAAGCGTTTTTAAGAAAAGATATCCTAGCGCGCCGCTTATCAGGGTTGTTGTGATAAGGAATTTAAACGTTTGCTGGTTTTTGACAGTAGAAGTTTTGTAGTTGGAAAGTGTCTTGGTAAGTTGCCAGACATCTTTATGAAAATAGACAAGCGCGGCGAAGAAAGTCCCCATATGCAGAAAAAGCGCGTATTGTATGAGTTCAGACAGGTTTTCATGGCTTTTAAATAAATTTGTTTTTATCAAAACAATCATGCCTTCTGAACTGATAGGGAGCCATTCACAGATACCCTGCGTTATTCCCAGAATAATCTGTTCTAACATTACACTAGTTTAATGAGTCCATGCAGTCTAACAAGTCTTCTTAGACTCATTCAGCTGTTTAGTAGCATTGGCGTATGCTTAGAGTATAATATTTTTGTTTTAATCTAAGATTACTTCTAATAGTGTATCTGGCACAACGTTTCTAAAAATTGCAGTTTTATAACGTCCCGATTGATCTATGAAGTGAATTTCACCTAGTAATTCTTGTTCGGCTTTGAATTCATACGCACCTTTTTCATTTGTGAACAACCCAAAGTTTAGATTGTTTTTATATGTACATAGAGTGTTTTTATATGGGTTTTTCAGTTGTACATATATATTTGAAAGTGGTTGTCGTTCTCTGTTAGTGCATAATCCTCTGTAAATGAAGACTTCTTTGTCATTATCTACTGATTTGGGGTCTATAATTACAGTTAGTTCTTCAGATGGGTTCACGTTAAGTAATGTTCTACAGATTGCTCCACCATAGCTGATTTCAATTTTGTCTATTAGTTTATCTGGGAGTCCTGGTAGCATAAACACTCCGTTATCTTCATCTTCCTCCGCATCAATGTTCCAAGTCATAAGTGGGGCAGTGCCTGTGCCATCAAACCATATCCCAATATTCAATAGAGAATCTTCGATATAATTTCCTTTTGTGTCTAATACTTTTCCTTTGAGTGTTAGCGGCCCATGCTTCAGATCTATTTTTAAATGTCTTTCCTCATTCTCATGAAGTGGGGATACATATATATTTAGTGGTAAATATGGAGGTTGGTATATGTACGCTTTCAGTGTGATTCCAACTGGGACTGAGGACCTATCATAGCAAGCCTTTAGCCACTCTGCACCTCCGATTTTATAGGAAAGTGATATTGAGATCGGCGCAGGCACAGGAGTAGTTTCTACAATAAGCTTTGCAAGTTTAGACATGTAGAGATCAGCAATTATAAAGGATGTTTTGATGTCGATTTCCATTATGTAATATATGGTTTGATTAGTAAGTTTAAATAGAGCCTGTACTCTCTGTCGCGGATCATTATCATAAAAATATGCATAGAGTAATAAATAATATTTCTTACTGTTTTCAAAAGAGTGCAATAAGTTAATTTCATAGCAGCCGTTTTTGTCTACTTTAGTACTCATCGAATAAAAAACTATTTCGAGTTTGTCTTGATAGTTTTCAAAAACGTAGATGATTACATCACAATTAGTATTATTTTTACCAAGCGCTTGTGATATTATAATACTCCCGTTTGCATCATATATACATCCCTTGACTTTTAAGTTATGAACTGGTACTTCATAATTTATAGCGATCCTATTTTGAGTTTGATTTGAATCATCTCTGAGACTACTCGGTGTATTTTCTTGACTATGTGGCTTCTGAATGGACAGAACACTTGATCTTTCGTTATTTAGAGGGAATTGATTGGAGTTTATGTTATCCAAATTTAGAAGTAATATAAAAACAAATAAAAAAGCGATCAAAAGTATGCCATATAGCGTATGTCTCATTAACTAGCTAATCTTGCATTTTTAGGCCTAGGGTGCTTGCTTATCTATAGTTGCAGTAGTTGTAATTCTTACCATCGTGAATGATGTTGTTGTTAGAGGAAGTTCTGTAGGTAAGGTTGAGGTAACGATATCTGTATAGATAAATATTGGTCCAAATGTGGTTGTAGGCTTAGTAAAAGCATTTTTAACCGGATTGAAGATAATTTTTCCTTTCTGGGAAACTTTGACTAACCAAAATTGTTCGTCATTAATACTGCCTGGTGGTGGAAATGAAGTAGTTGATCCAGTAAGCATTACTCCGCTTGATTTTAGCGGCTGAAAATTGACTAATTCTTCTGCAACTGAATTTGCTTGTTCGATTAGTAATCCGCCGTACTGGTATTCCCATTTCGTCGTTCCTAGTGAATCAAGTCTTAGTCCCCAAAAATCTATTGCTGTTTGTGGCGGATATAAACCCTGATCATATATAATTCCACCTGCGATGATGTCGTTATTACTAGTCTCTTTTATGGAATGCAACGCAATTATCGGAATTTCTAGTGGTTGGATAAATTGCTTTTCCCAGATAACAGTCCCATCCGATGCAAGTTGTATTACCCACGCTGCCAAGCCTGACCCGAAGTCAATGTACCCACAAACTATGTAGTTGCCATTTTTGGTTTGTTGAATAGACAGTGCATAGTCATCATTTGGAAGTTGATTCGAGTTTTTTGTTCCTAATGCTTTTTGCCAATTGATTACCCCAGTTTGGTCAAGTTTAATGATCCAAAAGTCATTCAGTCCTGATCCAAATGAAGTTGTTGATCCAGCGACTATATATCCTCCATCACTAGTTTGTTGTATTGAATAAGCAACATCAGGATCGATTCCTCCATAGATTTTTGCCCATTGTTTATTTCCATTAATATCCAATTTAATAATTAAGAAATCTTTGTCTCCCGGTCCTACACTACCACTTCCTGCAACTACATATCCCCCATCGGATGTTTCCCAAATTGAGTTTGCTTCATCGGTTCCTTCGAGGCCATAACTATTACTCCACAATAGGTTTCCTTTATCATCAATTTTGATGATTAAGTAATCTCGTGACCCTGCTCCAACATCAAATTCTGTATAGCCTGCTATAATATACCCATTGTCACTTGTTTGCATTATTGAATTTCCGACATATGTGCAAGCAGGATCGCATAAATTACTGTACGCATATTCCCATTTGAGATCACCTATTGAGCCTTGCTTAGTTTTGATGACCCATACTTTTCTTCCCTTTGTGCTGGTGGTATCAAAAGAGTTAGTATAACCAACAACTATATATCCATTATCTGTTGTTTGCTTAATCTCTTTTGCTACTTCATCGTTATTCGGATCTCCAGAATATGATTTTGCCCACCAGTTTGGCAGTTTTTTTACCTTGTGTCGTTGTTGTTGTACTTGTGAGATAATTATTGAGTTATTTGATGAAAGAACAGAAATTGATACAGCTAAGAAGGCTACAACTTGCCATTTAGGCATGCGACCTCACTTTTTAAATTATGATTTGAGTGTAATTGTATGCTGTAAGGTTGCAAGAAATAAAGTTGAATATTGTATATTATTGTTGCTATATACTGAAGATTGTGATATAGGGGGGAAAGAATCTATTTTAGCGGGATGGGGATCTTTAGATTATCCGGGGTAGAGTCATCGACGGTTATTGTTTCTTCATGATATTTTTCCCAGTTCAGTGTAATGTCATTGAATAACTCAAATATAAATGTGTTTTTTCCATATGGCATCTGGCTTTCCCGACCTGAGAATCCTGCGCTTTTGTCAAGCGGTACGCTGTCCGGATAACGTATCACAGAGACTCCCTTCGGTGTCATATCTGATATTCGCGTAAGGCGCGCCCTTGATGTCGGCGTTATTAATTGTTCAGGTATTTCAAAATACACATTAACATATCTGCATTTTTTTATTGATATTTTTTTGAGATCTTCCGGAGTTATGTTTGATATTTCAAGATAGTAGTCGTCACCTGAAAGGATGAATTTCTCTATTTTTTGGCCGTGGTTTATGTTCAGAGAGAAATTTCCATCATTGTCTGAATAAGCGCGCTTTTCCATGCTATTCTGGTAGTAATATATACTCGCTTCCGGAGCCGGATCCAGATTCTCATCGATAATTGTCCCGTTGAAGTTTGACTCTTCTGATTTTTCATCGATTGTTATTATCCTTGTTTCGCCCGGCGCCAACTCCAATTCCGTAACAAATGCCTTGACACTAAGGGTAATCTTGCTGTTTGCCTGTA
>JACQRL010000192.1 GCA_016206485.1 Planctomycetota bacterium
CTCTTGATTATACCCTGAAGGATTTTATTACTTCGACTTTAAATACTGTTACAGTGCTGACTATTTTAACACTGCTTGTTGTAACAGGGGTTTTTGCAGGCAATATGATTAAGATATTTATTAGTCAGCAGGAGCGAGAACATTTTGTTAATGTGGTGATCAACAAGAACGTAGACAAAATCGATCTATTTAACATTGGCATTAAAGCAAATGCCGTAGACAGAATAATTACAACCGGAGTTTTGCTGCTGATTTGTATTGTGATTTTTGTTGTTATAGGGCTGATCGTGCGCATGTTCAAGTTTAAGATTACCGGGTTCTATAATGCTGCTTGCTGGTACTCAATGATAATAACGCTTATCATGATATTCTCATTAGTCCTTGCCATATTTATGATCCCGGTTTTGAGGTAGCTTTCTCATGGATGATCTTTCGTAAAATTCTTGTAGATCACTGATTACACGGAGAAAACGCCAGATTACTCAGATAAAGAAATATAGCTTGATTCCTATATCTGTGCCATCAATCTCATCAATCGGTGAAATCTGTGGAGGAAATCGCGAAACGTCGCTTATCTGATACGAACATGGATTTTTATGAAATGAGATTTTTCTTTCTATAAAAGCTGGGATAGAAAGGTCTTTGCCGGAACGACTATGGGGCCTCGAGTGGAAGCGAAGCAGTCTGCGTCTATATAGTTCGCGTCAACGACAACCTGAAATGCAAAAGGGACCCCCAGCTGGGTTTGATAGTATCTAAGATATGGGTGAATAGATTCATCATGCAGCTTGACTTCAACAAGAAACCACGGCTTCTCATCACGTATGACAACAAAATCTACTTCTTTCTGCTCTTTATTACGCAGATAGCACAGTTGAAACCTGCCAAGTCCCATATCTGTCCATCCTTCAACTGCTTTTAGCAGATGACACGCAACAAAGGTTTCTGCTTTATTACCCTCGTTTTCGATAGCAGCCCAATCTCTCAGAAACCATTTTGGCTCCTTTCGAAGTGATCGAGAAATATTTTTAAACCAAGGCCTGATCACAAATCCCAGATGCAGGCTACACAAAGCGTTTATCCATCTTTTGATAGTGTCGACAGTAACTTGAATATCCCTGGAAAAAGTACTGTAAATAAGTTGACGTGATGAATGATTTTGAAGAAGTTTAACCAGTGTTTCTAATTGGGCAAGTTGATGGATTTGTGTAAAGTCATGAACGTCTTCCCTTAGCAGTTGTTGGATGCGCAAAGACTGCCAGCGGTTGCTGAATCGCGCATCTCGTTTGATGAATGGTTCAGGATACCCGCCATGCACCCATAAGGCCTTAAAAGCATCTTCACTAATTTTTCTTGAAGGTCGGGTTATATGCTCTGTATCCGGAAGGTTCTGGTACGATATTTCAGCTATAGTGAAAGGATGCATTCGATAGGAAAAAAAGCGGCCCATAAGACTATCTCCACCGCGACGATAAGTGTCCATACGGCTGCTGCCGGTGACTAAAATGCGTATTTGATCGGCATAAGTGTCGAAGAATCCTTTTAGAAATTGTTTCCATCGCGGATATTTGTGCAACTCATCGAATAAAACCCTTGTAACGCCCTTCATCAGGCGATTTAGACCGAGTCGTTCAACAAAACTTGAAGGGCCAGCGAGAATCTGCCTGCGATCATCTATGTTATCCCAATTAACATAGAAGTTTGCGTGGCCTTTGCAGGTTGTAGTCTTTCCAACCTGACGCGGGCCACTAATCATAGCTATCTGGCGATTTGATGCCAGATGCTCCTCAAGAATGGCATCATAAACCCTTCGCTGAATTTTCATCTATGACTATTATCGATAGCATCGTAAAATAGTCAAGACCGTTTTACGATACCGCGTAAAATAGTCGCTATTGATTGAGTTCATGTGAAAATAAGTGAGTATTTCCTGCTTCTCTACTGCTTTATAAGGTATGGAGAAGAGGAATCTGAGCGGGCATTTTATGTTTCTTGTAACTCTGCTGGCTTGTGTGTGCTCATTATCTTGCATTAAGAGCAATCATGGCAGCTCCTCTGAGGACATTATTGTTAATGAAAAACCGTCATTCAGCGGCAAGCCGTCTCCGGTTTTAGAAAACCCGGAAAATAATAATGTGGACCAGACATCAGGCGCGCCGATCGGGAGTGATAAGACGAGTCCCGACCAGGAAATTTCAGATACTGATGAAATCTGGTTCTGTCACGGCTATGTGGATGGATTGTTTGACAAGAGCCAGTGGGATTCAGTCTGCGATCAGATTGATGGAATAAAAGTTTATGTGGGCTGGATAGAAAATGCCAGTGATGATTCTGTAAAGCAATTCGTTGCCATGTTGAAGGAAAATGATATCAAACTGGCGGTAGAAATTGGAGGAACTCTTGAATTCATGCCGCTTGATGAGACTAATGGGGAAGAGTCAGCCGCGCTAACTATTGAAATTCTTCGTAAAATACTCAAAGCAGGTGGAACTATTGATTATCTGGATATGGATGGTCCGATCAGACGGATAATGCATCCATTTGACGAATTGTATGCAGGGTTGACGCTTGAAGAAAGCGTAAATGAGCTGGTTGACTTTATGACAGAAATGAGAAAACTGTTTCTTACAACTGAATTTTATATCCTTACGAATTTTCCTAACTGGGGTTATAAAGGCGGGCCCGCATATCATGCCATCGGTCCTGATAATATGCTTTATGGTGATTATTTTACTGTTATCAACAAGGTAATTAATGAGACAACGAAGGCAGGAATTCCCTTAGCAGGTATTACAGTAGATAATCCTTATGATTATGCAGTCGGAGAACATGAATCAATTGGGCTTGATCCAAAAAGCATCGACTGGATCGGAAGAATCAAAGATCTTGAAGCAATTGCCAAAAATAATGGGCTGAAATTCAGCGTGATATTCAATAGCGAAAAGGGAGGGTTTCAGTTTGATGCACTCTTCTATGAAGACACTTTAAAATTTATAGAAGTGTATGAGAAATCCGGAGGCGATCCTGATATTTATATGATTCAGAGCTGGTACAAGCATCCCAGTGATGTTGTTCCTGAAGAACAGGTATATTCAATGACAAATCTTGTAAAGGAAGTTATTAACAACAAATGATGCGGAAATAGCAGAAACCAAGATTTTTCGGCTGTTTTTCACCGCCTTATTTACATTGAAACTTATTGATTTCTTCATAGATTCTATATCTATGAAAATATCTATAGCTCAGATTGGGCCATCAAATGGCGATATTTCCGCAAACAAAGCCAAAATATCGGAGTTTATTGAGAAAGCAAGGTCAAATGGAAGCGAATTAGTGATCTTTCCAGAGCTCTCTATACCCGGATACCCGGCAGAGTGGATACTGTCGAAAGAATCTCTGGTGGAGCAGAATCTTCAGGTGCTTCAGGAGCTTGCAGCGAGTACAGAAGGAATAGGGCTGATAGTTGGTTATTTAGACAAGAATCCTGTTGAAGAGGGGAAGAGATATTACAGCGCAACCGCATTGATATGCAATAAAGACATACAGTTTGTCTCTTACAAAACAAACCTGACCGACTACGATTATTTTTTGCAGTCAAAGTGGTTTGAACCTGCCATATCTCTGGTCCAGGCAAAGTTTAAAGAAAAGAAAATATTGATCGGCACACTGGAAGATTTCTTCTTTTCATCCGTAGTTAAATCTCCATTCAATGTAGGGGACGATAAGTTTAGCGAAGTTAAGCGTAAAAAAATAGATGTAGCAGTAGTTGTTTCCGCAAAACCATACATATATCAGTCAGAGCTAAAAGTAATGTCTATTCTCGCAGCGATAGGGCAGACATTTAAGTGTTCCGTAATATTTGTTAATTACGGAGGTGCCATAGATAATCTTGTTTTTGAAGGAAACAGTATAGTTATTGATCAATCAGGAAAGGTTGTCGCCAGTGGGAACAGTTTTGTAGAAGATCTTGTCAATGTAGATATAGATTATCTTGCAGGTGATCTCCATGGCGAGAATCTGAGCGATTTACAGATATTGGAGCGGGCGCTTCAGACAGGGATCAAATCATATATTGAAAAAACCAAACCGGCGTCTGTTTATTTGGTAGCTGATGGAAGTCTTGCCTCATATGTAAATATTACCCTCGTGTCTTCTGTAGCACCGAAAGGGAATGTTAATTGTTTTGTCACAAAAAAGGATGCGGAAATAACTTCATTTTTAAATAATCTCGGGTTGAAACAAATCCCGATAGCTGCTGATAAAGTGAGCGGAGATATTGCCAATCTAACCGGTTCGGCTGGAACAGTTTCTGAGAATATGATAACAAATCTAATCTGTCGTATTCCGGCACTTGTTCAAAACAATCTTGTTATTTCTAATGTCAGCAAATCGACACTTCTTGATATAACAATTCCAGGCCATTCAGCATATGTGTTTGCTCCTTTAAAAGAACTGTCTCATAATGTAATTGCAAGTCTTGTTCAGGAAGTAATTAATAAGGGAAATGTAAATATCCCGCTCGATAAAATTGATAGCAGCTCTGTGTCAGGTAAGGAAGATGCATATGAGCAAATATTATCCGGGAAGAAAGTTTCTGATGTAGATCAGTCTGTTTCATCAGCGATCTCATCCGCAAAGCCGACTCTTCTGGGATCGGATTGCAGGGTAAGCGGGCTCAGATTGTGCTCAGATATTTTTAAATCTACCTCGACAATTCCGAAGTTCTGGTCAATATAAGCCTTAATGTTGGCAAAAGTCTTGTCACGAATTACACGGATTAGGTTTAATTACACAGATTTAATAGAGTTGGAATCCTCCCAAATCTGTGTTATCCGTGAAGGAGATTTGCCAAGGAAATTGCAGTGGATCACTGTTTTGTAACAACAGATTGCATCATAACGGATTCGTCAATAACTAAGATAGTGCTTATTCAGAGAAAAAATGACCCTGACAAGGGAAAATGGGCGTTGCCCGGAGGTTTTGTTGAGAAGGATGAGACGGTTGAGCAGTGTGTTGTGAGAGAAATCATGGAGGAAACAGGCCTTCATATAAAAAACCCTAAGTTAGTCGGCGTTTATAGCAACCCTTTAAGGGATCCGAGAGGCAGGGTAATAACAGTTGTTTTCCATTCAGTTGTGGATAAAACAGATGGAATGAAGGCTCAGACAGATGCAAAAGATTGCAAATGGATGGAGCTGAAACAGCTTCCAGACCTTGCATTTGACCATAACGAAATGATTACGGATTTTAAAAGGTTTGTTGTATAGTTTAACCAATGAGAGCACTTGTTATTTTTAAACAGTCACTTCTTGAAAGGATAGGAAACAGGCCGGTAGTCAGGACTCTCGATCAGCGCATCAGGTCTAAATTAATCAGGAGTGATCAGGAAAATAGGAATGCAATCCATGATGTTTTTTATACGCTGATTCAAAGCCATCTTGATGTTGATCTCGTAAGCAGAACTGATTTTAAAAAGATTATTTCCAAAAATAGATATGATGTTGTTATAGCAGTTGGCGGAGATGGAACCCTGTTTCATGCTGCCCATTATGTCCGGGATATTCCGTGCATTCTTGTCAATTCTGAACCGGAACACAGCGTTGGAATCTTTGCATCTTGTACTAAGGAGACATTTGGAAAAGAAATAGATTCATTTATTAACGGAGCGTACAGAATAAGCAGGTTGAACAGGGGAGCTATCTGCGTCGGAGATCGCGAGATTCCTGAGCTGTTTACGAATGATGTGCTGGTTTCGGATCAGAACCCTGCATCGATATACAGATTTGATATTGTTGTGGATGGAAAAAAGAAAGAGTATATCGAAAGTTCAGGGATATGGATATCAACAGCAGCAGGCTCAACCGCCGCAACTTTTGCCGCGGGTGGCTCAATGATGAAAATGAATGACAACAGATTGCAATATGTTGTGAGAGAAACATATTATTACAGAACCAAAATCAGGAGTATCAAAGGATTTGCTAAAACTATTGAGATTAATCCTCATTCGCCTAATGGATTTATTTATCTTGATGGACCCCGATGCAGGCACAAAGTTGATATGGGTTCCCGGGTTTGCTTCTCGATTTCAAACCACCCTCTGATGCTCATAAACTATAGTGAAAACCAAAGGCGCAGGATTATTTCAAAGATTAGGCGATAAAATTCGTTACAATACTGTGGTCTGACCGGGAGATATTTAACAAATTTTCCCACAGAAGCACAGAATATCCACTGAAACACAGGAAATGCAAACTACAGGTAATTCTTGAACAACCTCAGTGTCTCTGTGGATTTCCGGTGGTTCAGTGAAGTTTTGTCAAGTGTCTGCTGGCAGCAGGTTTAAGACGCTTGATATAGGTTGCTTGTTTAGGTAAAGTAGGTGTTGGTTGCTGAAAAAATGAATGATAATTCGAGTTCAAAAGTAGGGCAAATTGCTGTAGAGCTAGGGTTTATCAATCAAACACAGCTCAATGAGTGCATGGCACTTCAGAAACAACTTCAGGAGATCGGTATCAAGGAGCTTCTGGGTCATGTCATGCTCAAAAAAAATTATCTGACCAAGGAACAGCTCCAGGCAATTTTAAGAACTGCAGGATTGTATAAGGAGATAATCCCCGGTTATGAAATAATAAGCAAACTTGGATCAGGAGGCATGGGAGTAGTTTATCGAGCAAAACATATAACGACTGAAAGACCTACTGCCTTAAAATTATTGAGTCCGACTGCCGCAAAAGATGAAGATTATATAAAGCGATTTATAAGAGAAGCAAAGATTGCTTCAAGTATCAACCATCCAAATATAGTGACTACTTACGATGTAGGTGAATATGAAGGCAGATACTATATAGCGATGGAATATATAGATGGCGTAACCGTGAAAAGCATGCTGGATAATGCGGCAATTTCTGAGAAAGAAGCGACAAGAATTGTCAGGGATGTAGCTCTTGCGCTTGATGAAATCTCAAAGACCGGGATTGTTCACAGAGATATCAAGCCGGAAAATATAATGCTGACCAGAGAAGGAGTTGTAAAACTTTGCGACTTTGGACTTGCAAAAATTACGAACACTCCGGGGCAGTCGCTGACTCAAAGCGGGTTGACTCTCGGAACGCCATATTACATGTCCCCTGAGCAGATCAAGGAGGAGAAAAATCTGGATATAAGATCTGATTTCTATTCACTCGGCGCATCATATTTTCATATGCTTGTAGGGAAGGTTCCGTTTGACGGTGAAACTCCGAGCGCTATTCTTGCGAAACATCTTACTGAAGCGCCTCCATCTCCGAAAAGTCTTAATAAAAAAGTTTCTCCCGAGGCGTCTGCGGTTTGTCTCAGGATGTTGGATAAACAGAGGCAAAAAAGATACCAGACTTCCGAGTCTTTGTTGGCGGATCTTAATGAACTGCTCAGCGATTCGCCGGACAAAAATATCTCTGCTATGAAAGATCATATGGGCGAAACTATGGAAATGTCTGCGCAATTGGAAGGGGGCGCCTCAAATTTTAAAAAAGTCATCTACAGCGGTGTTCTTGTGTTAATAATTGCTGCCTTGGCATACGCATTCTGGCCGGAAGGCGAAAGAAATAACAACTCTGTTGCCGATTCAGGCGATCGCACCAATGTGTCTGATCAAAACCCGCAGACTTTAGATGAAAGGGAAAAACAGGCAAAGTCTCTGTTTGAAGAAATAAGCATGTTGTTTAAACAGCAGGATTATTTTATCGTCAGGGATAAACTGATGGCGCTGTCTAAAGATTACTCAAATACGAAATTATATGCTGATAAGTCATCCGAAATTCAGCAGATGAAAAATTATGTTGAGAATGGATTTGTCGAGACCCAGAATGAGCTTGATAAGCTGGAGTCAATGTTTAATAAAGTCAGAAACAAGAGAAAAGAAATTAATAAATTTAAGAACCACTATGATAAGTTTGTAGGCGCATATTCGAAATTTATAAATGAAGAGCAGAACGGAAGATTGTCTAAACTTTACGACAGATATGAACAATATGAGAAATATATGGGTGACTTATTGGTCGCACAGAAATCTTATGAGAATAGCGAGTACAGCGAGCTCCTTTTAAGGAGACTCAACGAACTGCGTTTTCCTGATGACAAAGAAAATGATTTCTATGAGTATCTTGATCCTCCGGCGCAGAACAATCTGATCACGATGTCAAAACAGACAGAGAAAGAGATTGAGGTCGGAAGACTTCTCAGAGAAGCGCAGATATGTAAAGATACGAATAATTACGCCGGACTTAACCAGAAGGTTTCCACCATTAACCAGTATAAAGACACGAATACTTATAATAAACACAAGAATGTAATTCGTGAGTATGATGAACTAATTAAGACCATTGGAAAAAATAGCTTGGAACGTGACGCAGAAATAATTTTGAGTGAGGCCGATGATTTTAAAACTCGCGGTATATACAGGGAGGCATTAAAAAGATATACCAAATTGTTGGATTTGTATCCTACAACGACTGTTGTCCAGACGAAGAAGGAAGAAATATCAGCAAAAATAGCAGAATTAAAAAGGACTTTTGAGCTGCAGAGAGAAACCGAAGCCGAAGGAAAATATAAAGAGTTCAAACTGGCTTTTGAAAAAGAGGAGTGGGAAAGAGCGAGAGAACTGTTGGGCGAGATTGGTGAATATAAGGATACTAAATTTATTTCTGAAAAAGACAGAGATCTGAAACGCGCAGACGCAGATGTTGAATACAATCTAAAGAACGTAACGCTTCTAGATCTTCCCGGCAATCCAAAGTATAAACCGAATTGGCAGATCTGGACAAGCGAAAAAAAACCTTTCGACAACTACCTGAATAAGATCCGGATAAAAGAAGAAAAAGAGATGAATTCTATTATTTTCACTAAGAAGTCAAATCACACGCAGAAGGTTCCGGTAGGCGGTAACGGAGTTGTCGTGTACACTCCGATTACCAAGTCAATTGACAACGAAAGTTTGTTGGAGCTTAAAATGACTGTCTCTATTTACTCGGATAAGTTTGATAAATCCTTCATAAAAATGCCGCCGCATGAAAAAATCAAGCATAAAAAAGAGATACTAAGCAAATTCTTTCTCGGAATAGGGCTGGTTTTGTTTGATAACTGGAAGCCCAAGCTTTTTATTGTCAGAAAAGATGAGATGGTGCCCGATAGCATTTTAGATAAAGAAGGAGGTTTTTTAACAGTAAGAGTGTTATTGAGACCGGATGACCTGCCTTCTCAGATAAAAAAAGATTTTGTAAAAGAGATAGTCAAGGGGAAGAAGTCTGAACTCAAACATGGAGTGTTCTTCATCAGTAGATATCTTGAAGAACTTCTTGATGCTATGGACAGCAGCTGCGCTATCAAGATAAAGCAGATTGTTATTTCCAAATCTGTCCCTGAACCGAGAGACAGGAAGTTTTAACTTCTGACAAATACATAACAAAAATCCACTGAATCACTGAAAACCCACAGAAACACTTAGGTGATCTTTCACAAAACTCTTGTAGATCACTGATTTCACTGAAAAAATCTTGATTGCATTGATTAATAGATTAATGATATTTGCCTGACTCTCGTATCTGTGTCATCAAACTCCCTAATCTGAGAAATCTGTGGAGGAAACGTTACTTAGGAATATAGATGAGATTTATTAAACGTTTCCTAATTTTTACCTTTCATATACTTGCCGGGTTCTTTTTTGAATGCATTTTTGCATTTGTCGCTGCAGAATGAATATTTTGTCCCTTCATGATCGAGCGTTATTTTGCTGCTGGCGTTTTTGTTGTCAACAGGGCATTTTGATGATGAATCAGGTTTGGGAGGTGTTTCTGATGCGCCGGAGCTGCTTTTGATTCCGAGGGTATCATCGATCCATTTAAATATTACTGAGGGTTTGACATCAAGTAGATGTTCTTCATTTTTCAAAACTTCATATTTTACTTTAATTCCATACTTTTTTATTTCCTCGACAACCCTGTCGCACCCTGCTTTCCAGGCAACATCCCGCTCTCCCACAAGCATGTATACATGCTTTCCTTTGAGACTTTCAGTCTTCAAATGTTTTTCCTGAATTTGGACTGCTTCGGGATGAATGGCACCCGGAAACACTACACAGCATGCAAGTTTATCGGGATGGAATACAAATGCTGTCAGGGCGCCGATTCCTCCATTTGATATCCCTGCGATTGCAATCTTTTTCTCATCAACATTAGAAGGGAATTTCTTGTTTATTACTTCCATTATAGCGCCAAAGAGAGTCTTGAAATCATCGTATTCCATAAATCTTAGGCCGACTATTTCAGGGTGAACAATAAAGTAATTTCTCTTTCTTCCTTCCTCTTTCCAATATTTGTTGTGAGCATAGAGGATATTCTTTTTTGAGCCTTCTGCGGGCGCGAGCGCAAGAATCATAGGTCTTTTTGAACTCATTTTTTCAGGTTTGGATATATGGATATTTATCTTTTGTTCACCGTCTTTGAGCTTTACA
>JACQRL010000008.1 GCA_016206485.1 Planctomycetota bacterium
AAACAACTTTTTTAATCTTTTTTTATTTAAAACTATTGACAATTAATTTATGGCTATGGATACTACCCAACATGAAGGCTCAAGCCCAGAGGCAAGAGCAAGACGTCTGAAGCGCCTCAGACATTTAGCCGATCTTTCACGAAAGGACTTATGCGATTTTGGAGAGATCAATATAAGCACCTTAATCGGCTGGGAAGTGGGAAGACATGGCGGCCTACCCCTAAGAGGGGCAGAAAAAGTTTTAGCAGCATTATCAAAAAAAGGAGTGATTTGTTCAGTTGAATGGTTAATGTATGAGGTTGGCAGCGGGCCGACACTACTAACAGATTTTAACAAAGCGGTTTCTGATAAGATTTTCGGAACTACTGAACCATTCTCGGAAAATAAAGAGGAACAAAAGGTTATTGAAGAATTATTGTTGTTTAAAAGTCACTACAAAAATGTAGCTGAATTAATCGTAACGGACGATGGAATGGAGCCCATTTACAAGACTGGTGACTATGTGGCTGGAGTAAAACAATTTAAGGATGATATAGCAACAACCGTGGGGTTGGACTGCATCACCCAACTGGAGGACGGAAAGTTACTGCTCAGGCGGGTTCGAAAAGGGTCAAAACTAGGATGTTGTTCCCTGTTTTGTATTAACCTCGAAACCTCAGAGGAAAAACCGGCTATAAACGACATTGTATTGACCAGTTCAGCGCCTGTTCTTTGGCATAGGAGGAAACTATTGCAAACACAGAAGAAGTGAACACTAACTTTTAAAAAAATGGGCTTTGAGGGGCTTCTAAAAAATCGTACACATCCTGTAAATGTCACACTTTTAGAAATTACACCTCTTTTTCCGAGCAATTTAATTTTAATTATTATGTTATTTTTCAATAAGTTACACGTTTTTCAGGTGACCTGAAATTTGTGGTCTTAATAACCTTTGAAGAATGCTTGTCCTAAATATTCTGCTCTGAATTCCTTCTAGAGTTGGGTATTTTTTTCTTATTTTAAGTGCGGAAGCATCTATTTTCGACTTTAGGTCTCGAGAGATAACGACTGTTTCAACCGCCTTAAAATCGCGCATTTCATCGCTATAATTGACGAGGTCTTCATACCCATCCATTTCCAATAGTGATCCAACAGCCTCTATCACCCATTCACTTTTCCCGCGCATTCCATAACCTTCCTTGAAAATTCTTTCCCGCATTTCCTCATTCATTTTTTTAGGCATTACGACGGTAGCTTTTAATGTTTTCTCAACCATTTACCTTCCCTCTTACTCTGATTCAAGCAATTCGACCAATAAACCAAATGCTTTGGAGGCACCAGAATAATCGGTCATATCATATTTACCAAAATGATCTTTAAAATGCTCGTATTTTTTATGCTGCGTGAATACGTTAACAATTGTTTTCACAACGATCGGCTTATTGGTGTATCCGAGACTCACACGGGAAGCTTTTCTACCAACACCGCTTTTACTTGGATTTTGCTTTTCTCGAGATAAAGTCTCTTTTTGCTTCTCCAAGGAGGCAACCAATGCTTTTAAGCCCTTAATTGGCTCCCCATTTACACAAGCAATTAATGCCTTATCTTGTATGTTTTCTGACGGAATTTTTGCAACGAGTGCCGCCTTATCCAAGTTATTAACTTTCCCGTCTTGAATGGCTTTTTTAATAGGATCGGCTGCATTTAAAACCGCAAAATAATTAGAAGCTGTCTGTGATGAGCACCCTAGTAAATCAGATAAAAACGCCCCATTAACCTTTGCTTTTTCATTAACCTCACTCAAGTAACCGTCGATAATTTTACGGATGTTTCTAATGCGTTCCCACAAGCTTAAATCTGTTCTCTCGCTGTTTTCTATCCATTGCAAAAAGCCCTTTCTCAATTGCTCTGGTTTTTTATCTAGGATTCTCGCATATATGTCTTTTTTATCAGAAAGCAGCGAAGCCAGACACCTTCTTTCACCCGCGACGAGACGATATTTGTCTTGATGTTTGTATACAATTACTGCGTTTAAAACTCCCTCTTTCTGTATAGAATTCTTCAGAGACTCTAAAGAATCTATTTCCAGTATCTTTTTGGCATAAAGAGGATCATCCTTGCTTGGGCCTTGCGGAAAATCACAAAACGACAATGAGATCTCTCTGGGATTCTCAGGATCCAGTTCAATTTGGCTGATTGGTATAACTTCATAACGCAATTCAAATGCATGCGCTTTTACAGACGCTACGGTTTGTGTCAATCCAGCCGTCAGATTTTTATTGATAGAAAAAGATTTCCTTTTATTCATGATTAAAAATCCTCCTATATATTTCATTGCACACAGCCTCAGATTCCTTTCTCGCCTCATGTGTGCCTGGGTAGTCAAAAATTGTTCTTGGACTAGCGCTTTCAACATCAACTTCAGCATACACAGCTCGCTGTTTGAGAGAGTAAGGTAAGATGTATTCCCCTATGCCAGGAGTTTGCTTTAACCCGTCGTAAAAATCTTTATGTAGATTAATATTTCTTATCATATTTGGAAGGACACCTACTAAATGGATTGGATCGTCTTGACTTCTGCAATACATTTCTTGTTTCCACAATTGTAGCATCCCATATATGCCATGAACCGAGTACTGCTCCATTTGTGTAGGGATTAGTAGGTGGGTAGCGGCCTTAAACGCAGATATGGTTAAAGGCCCTTTCGCTGGTGGTGTATCAATCACAATATAATCATAGGTCTCTTTCACTTCATCTAGATTTACAAATAATTTCAATTGCTTATGTACCTTTTCTGCAACTTCCTGTTTTGTAACTGCTTCTGCATCTACTAGCTTCGAAGCACTTGCCGGGGCAATTTCAAAGGTTGGGATATGGGTAGGATAGGGGAAAACGGATTCACCAAAAAATATTCCTGCTATCGAGCTTCTTCCATCCCAGTCTTTATCATCTGGATGATTCGGATCATAGTCTGGATGTATGGGTGATGTTTTCCCATGTTTAGAGAAGGAATCAATTTCCATTTCTAAAAATCGACTAGAAAAGTTGCATTGTGGATCGAGGTCAATTCCAAGTCCTTTTAACCCTTTCACACTGCTTAAATATTCCGCCATGAGAATAGAAAGTTTTGTTTTTCCGTCTCCACCTTTATTAGTTGCAGAAACAATAACCTTTATTGACATAAACCCTCCTTGTGCTACCATTTGTACATGACTTATGAATAAGCGTAGCATGCGTTTGTTATTTTGTTAAGTATTATGCAACAAACACTTGTTGTTCTGTTTAAAATACTGTTTAAAGAGTTTGGCTCGTGTAACTAATTGAAAAACAGTAAAAAAACAGAAGAACTGTGACATTTACAGGGAAATATGTGACAGATACAGGATGAAACTGTGACCCTTACAGGAATAGGGTGTGACATTTACAGGATGGGGTATGGAGAGCAGAAGCTTAAAGTTGCGCGAAACACAGACAGCAATGGATATGCAAAGACTGTCGGAATCTGATCTTCTCAGAAAGCATATTGCAACCATTCACTGTGCCAATTCATTTAGCCTTTTGCAAAGGAAGCTTGTGAACTCACTCTTATATCACGCTTATCATGAGTTACCTACCAAAAACGAGCATCAAATTACGATTCGAAACTTGTGCCAGCTCACTGGGTACAATAGCAACGACTATAAAACAATAAAAAACGCATTGATGGAGTTGATTTCAACGGTTATCGAGTGGAACGTAATTGAGGAAGCCAAGTCGAAAATCACAGAAACTTGGAACGCAAGTGCGGTTCTTGCAGATGCCAGGATACAGGGTTCTATTTGTACATACTCCTATAGCAATCGTATGCGCGAACTTTTATATATGCCAGAAATATATGCGCGTCTAAACATGAAGGTACAGGCGAGATTTAAATCCTCATATGGTTTGGCGCTCTATGAAAATTGCATTCGGTACCAAAATATAAAAAATACTCCATGGTTTAAGCTGAGCATCTTTAGAAAGCTTATGGGAGTTCCGGAAGAAAAATACTCTATCTTCAGAGATTTTAAAAGACGTGTTTTAGACAGTGCTATTCGGGAGGTCAACGAGAACTCAAATATTGAGATCGAGTCAGAAATTAAAAGAGTGGGGCATAAGGTTCAAGCGATCAAGTTTTCGATTCAAAGGAAAAAAAGAGCATTTAAAATTGAATTAAATGCTGAAAAAGTGCAACAGGAAAAATTAACAGATGCCCCCAAAAATCTAAACCTCTTGCTAGTCGAAAAATTTGGTTTTTCTGAGCATCAGGCAGAATCATTGCTGAGTGAGTATTCCGAAGCATATCTATCAGAAAAAATAAGACTGGTTGAAGAAAGCCAGACCTATCAAGCTGGCAAGATATTTAATCTTGCGAAGTATTTACTCAGTGCTTTAAAAGAAAACTACCAAAGTCCAAAATCAAGTGCGGAACTCGTTGAGTTGAAGCGAAAAAAAAGTTTTGAGCAGCAAATGCAACAAAAAACACGAGAACAAAAAGAAGAAGAACTCAAACAGGCTTATTCCGATTGCGTAAAAAAACGCGTGGATACTTTTTTGAGTGATCTTAACCCAGATCAAAAAATGGAATTACTAGAAAAATTCAGGGAGAATTTGAAAGAAAGAAATGATGTATTTGTGCTATCAAGGCTAGAAAAAAGAGGCCTTGTTGACAAGATTGTTGAATCACTTTTTACGAATTTTATAAAAAACGAGCACCCCGAACTGTTGTCTGGTATGAAGCAGTTTAATGACTTCTGTATGGATGCTGTAGTGTAAATGAAATTGTGCACTTGCAATACGGACAAATATGTCCGATAATGGAAGGGTGGATTGATGAATGGAAATGAGTTTTTAAGAAAGCTTAAAAAACTGGGCGAACGAAACGGCGTTAAAGTAGAGCTTATCCAAGAAAGAGGGAAGGGGAGTCACGGAACGGTTTATTATGGGCGCAAATTTACAGTCCTAAAAGATAGGAAAAAAGAGATCGGGAAAGGCCTGTTGAACGCCATGTGCAAGCAGTTGGAGATTGATCCCCATGAATTATAGAGGTGTTGTTATGCAATTTATTTACCCGGCAGTACTCGAAAAAGATGAAGATGGACGTTTTGTTGTCAGCTTTCCTGATTTTCCCGAGTGTTTAACCGATGGGAAAAATGAAAAAGAGGCACTATCAGAAGCCGAGGATGCCCTAGAAGAAGCCATTGCGGGTCGGATCAATCGGTGGGAAGATATCCCAGAGCCTAGTAGAGTAGGGAAGGGCAGACGTCCCGTGACCATTGGTGCTCAAATGGCAGCCAAGGCTTCGCTTTATATCGCTTTAAGAGAGTCTGGCGTGAGCAAATCAGAGCTGGCTAGACGCCTTCACTGTGATGAGAAAGAAGTAAGGCGCCTATTAGACCCGCACCATGCCTCTAAAATGAGCCGCATTGAAGAAGTTTTATCTCTGTTAGGGAAGCATTTAGTGGTAGAGGCGAGGGCGTTTTGAGAGGGTTATGCCCATGAAAGCGTTGACAGAAGAGCTGCTTTCTTTATCCGACGCCATTCGCTATGTGGCTATTTACAAAGATGGAAAACTTACATCTTCCGTTAAAGAGAGTTTGTTAGGGGCGAGTAGTTCAGAGTCTGACAAATACGAAGAGTTGATCGTCACTATTAACACTTGCTAAACAGCGCGGTGATATTGATTGTGGTGGCTGCCAATTTGTTTTGATTCGATATGGTAATTTTTATCAGCTGGTTGCTCCTTATTATAATGGGCATGTTTCAGTCTGTATCGATAAAGCCGCTCAACCGCTCGATTATGTTGAGCAAATCAGACAATTATTAGCTCATGAGCTTTAATTTTCTGCCCAGCATTCCATGTTGGATTGAAATTGAAAAATAGTTTGATTAGAGTTGTATGAATAAATTGGTGGGGTAGGTAGTATGGATAACAAAGTATTATGCTGTTATTTTCCAACCACTGTTTTAATGGTGGATGATAGTAAGGCATTTTTGGGTGCCTTTAGCCTGATGCTTGATAAGTGTTTATCTTATTCTCTAAATACAAGTCCACATCAGGCTCTAGAATTTATCAAGAGTACTTATCAGCCATATTCCTTGCTTGAGCAGTTGCACCGTTCAGTAGTTGATGAAGATCAGAAACACGATTTATTGGCAATCACTGGCCTAGTCCATAATCCAAAGCGCTTTGAGACGGTTTCCGTTGTTATTGTTGATTACTCCATGCCAGAAATGAATGGTTTGGAATTTTGTCAGGAATTATCAGGGCTGCCGGTAAAAAAGATCATGTTAACAGGTGAAGCGGACTTACAAACAGCCGTGGCGGCTTTTAACGAGGGCTTGATTGATAAATTTTTTCTGAAGCATACACACAATGTTTATCAAGAAATAAACACAGCCATTTTTGCACTGCAGCGTGCTTATTTTGAGAAACTGACGGAAAAAATGATAGACATCATGTCCTCTGAACGTTTTGGATTTCTGTGTGATCCGTCCTATGCAAAATTGTTTAAGGAAGCGTATGAAGAAAAATGGCCAATGGAATACTACTTAGCGAATACATCAGGTAGCTACCTGATGATTGATGAGGGGGGTAAACGTTCTTGGTTAGCGGTGAATACTGACAAAGATATGACGTACTATCGTGATGTTGCCATAGGAAACTATGCTCCTGAGAGCGTTATCGAAGAACTGAAAAACAGGTCAAAAATTATCTTTTTCCAGACAGAGGAGCATTATCTACAAGCTTCTGTATTAGAGTGGCCAAAATTTATGTATTCTGCAAACACGGTAGGGGAGGGAGGATTACGCTATTATTATACGACCGTTGATTAATGGCCTCGATTGGACAAATATTCTGTTTACCTTAAACTAAGCCCGCTTATTTTTTGCATGTCATATATAGAGGCTTAGCCTCTTTAGTTTTTTAATTTCATTCTCAAGATTAGAATCAAGAGTCTTTTTGGCCTACATCACAGGCTAGAGGAGCAACAAAATGGTTACAGCTGAGGAAGTTATTCAAAAGCTGGATTTAAAACCACTGCCTTATGAAGGTGGTTTTTATCGTGAAACGTACAAAAGTAATGTCCAAGGATTACTTTCGGATAGCTTTGGAAATGGTTCGAAAAAGCCAAAGCAGTTTAGTTCAGCGATCTATTACATGGTGACACCAGATGAGTTTTCGTCATTTCATCGACTAAAAAGTGACGAAATATTCCATTTTTATGCAGGCGATCTGATCGAAATGGTTCAGATCGATCAGAATGGAAACCTCACACGCATCCTATTTGGATCAAACGTATTAAGCGGTGCAATTCCTCAGGTTTTAGTGCCTTGTGGAGTTTGGCAAGCTATAAGACTTCAAGAGGGTGGCCGATGGGCATTGATGGGGACGACAGTGTCTCCGGCGTTTGAATTTGAGGATTTCGAACTCGGAAATCGTGAGAGAATGATCTCCGAATTCCCAGAACACAAAGAGGACATCTTGAGGTTCACCAGGGAGCACCATTAGTAAATCGTCTGATTGATGAAGTTTTCAAAGAAAATCTTTAGCGCTGTTTTTCTTACGACCCTAATCGTGGGCAGTACCCTTATGGTGGCTGCCCACAGGTATGTGAGCAAGCAATCAGAAGAGCAGTTTATTGATCGTTACTCAGTGTTTTCTAAGGTCCTCTCGGATACCTTGAGTCGGCTTGATAAAAACACGGAAGCTTTGATGTTTAATGCTGCTAAAGCTGTAGCAGCGAAAGATGCAGAGTATGGTCTTCTTTCGACAGAGACTCTAAAGGGGATGCGGTCTGAGCTAAGTGTCACTCATATTTTCGTGGTCAACAAGTTTGGGAATTTCATTCGTTCCACCAATGAAGATCCAAAGCTCATTCCAAATGTATATTTGTTTTGTGAAAAATATAAAAATTTAATAGCCGGAACGTCGAAAGTCGAAGCTACTCCAATTATTCACCCTCAACCTGAGCCAAATCCATTCAAATTTCTACTTGTTCCGACTTACGATCTGGAGCGACTCATAGAAGTTGGCGTCCGAGTCGATTTTATCGCAAAAACATTGGCTGAGGCGTTAGGGGCAGACACGAATGTGGTTTCGATGTCCCTCTATACTCCGAAGGGAATTTCTTTGGGAAGATTTGACTCGAATCAGGTAGATTTTAATGAAGCTAGGCTTGAGTTGCCAACGCAATTTCCTGAGACTGTGAATGATGGAAGCCACTTTAAGTTCTATACAAAAGTTGAGTCTAGTCACCCGAAGTGTTGCCAGTGTGATAAATCAGGAACATCAGAGAAAGGGGAATATTATTACATATTAGAATCAAAGGTGTCTAAGCATGAGTTGGCTTCGGTTCAGGCAACAACACGGAATATTTTCATTCTTTTGATGGGTATTAATTTGGGTTTGGCCCTTCTGTTTAGTCGGATTCTCTCACGGCGACTGGTTAAGAACATCGAGACTGCTGCGAAAAAAGTTAGATCGATCAAGGAGGGCGGAAATTTGAATGAAAGAATTCGCCTTGGCGGACAGGATGAAGTTACGTACCTAACGGGTGAATTCGATCGATTACTTGACACCCTAAGGGAATCCCAGGACAAAACTGTAGAGTCCGAGAAAGCGCTCGTTAAGGTGCAGCTTGCGAAAGAAGTTGCTCATAACATTAAGTCTCCTACAACGGCCATAGAGATGGTGCTGCCGATGTTAACGGGTGTCCAAGATAAATTTCTGAAAGTGCTGCACGATGCTGTACATGAAATTAAAGCACTTTCGGCGAGGTTGAGTTGGCAGGCAGATTCATTATCTAGTGGACTAAAAGCGATTTCACAGGAGAGGGAAGCCGTCTTACTTTCAGATATCCTTGAGGCAGTTGTTCATGAAAAGCAGGTAGAATACTCAACGATTCCTGGCGTTAAAATTGAGTATCTTGGCACGGAAAACGGAGATGACGCTTACGTCAATGTAGATCTAATAGAGTTGAGAGCTTTGATTTCAAACCTAATTAACAATGCAGTCGAATCGTATCCACAAGAAGGCGGTTTTGTAAAAGTGCTTGGTCATAATGATTCCAATTTTTGTATCTTCCAAGTTATTGATGAAGGCATGGGAATACCTCGAGACGTTATAGACCAGATTGGAAAAGTGAAAATTACCCAGGGCAAGCAGAATGGCAAAGGTATTGGCCTTTTACACGCTAACCGCGTGGTTACAGAGTGGGGTGGACACATTTCTGTGAATTCGGCACCAGGCATCGGTACACAGGTAATGGTTTCATTACCGAAGATAAATAATTCAACCAAGAACAAGATGAATGGAACGTAGATTTTTCGTCCATACAATATTTAGCTTTCATTGCTGGCGCGTTTATCTCTGTCGATAGAGGTTATACAGCACATATTTACCAAGCTCACGTAATAAAAGATCAACAAAGCAAGATTTTTAATAATTTTCTTGTTAAACTCAAACAATGTTAATGTTGCATATGGCCTCTAAACCGCGCGTCATTTTCCCACAGGGTCCACAGGGTGGCTGGAAGTAATTGAGACATCCGACGCACCCTGATGGACTTGTGGAAAAATGACGGGTTGTTTGAATTGTGGCTTTGCCCCAAACCCCATCCGACACCCCTGAAATAAGAATTTTAATGATTTGCGAAATTTTGATGCAAGATAACCCACGTTCGGGCTTCGCCCGCACCCGAATTTGTGTTCACACCTAACGCACAATGAGTGCCAAACAAGATCTCAAATTTTTAGGCTAGATTTGATTAATATGCGATCGAAAGAACCACAATAAATGAAACAACTCTTTGATTAAAGGCACGTTTGCATTTGAGTTCAATTGTATGACAAACGTAAACAATTAGATTTTTTTGTTAAAGCGACTGTATTACATCCGTTAAATAGGGCGTGACAATTGAAGTACATCGTATAACAGATCTAACATGGAAAAAGACATCACCAAATCCTTTCGATTTACTTCAGACGTGTGGCAGCAGGTCGAACTGAAGTCCAAACAACTATCATTATCTACGTCTGATTTTGTTCGCTGTGCCGTGGAAAACGCGTTACCCGAACAAACGCCAAATGTGTATTTTAACCCTCAAAATTGGGAGGGCCTTCGCTTTTTTGCCAAACGCGAGGGGTATGATTCTGTAGAGCTCTTCGTGATGTTTCTATTAGAGGCATTCCTCAGTAAAACGTTTGCACAAAAATTACCCGATTTAAGTCAAGTGAATACCGAGCTCAAAACTACTTTGGTGCAACTCTTTAACCAGCAACAAACCCAACGGATGCGCAAAATGGAGCTTTCTGCCACCGTAGAGACTTTCGTACTCTTACGCCTCATGGCTGAAAAAATGGATGCCTCTTTGGCAGAGCAAGCACATGCTTTAGCTGCACAACACTTGGCTGAGGCGGGTAGGGGAGTTGTTGCTTCGCAAGAATCGATGAAACCGTAAGCCATGGCTAACCTAGTATCACGTATTCACGACTTCACCCGCGGTGGTCAAACCACCTTACACACCATGCGTATGCTGTGGCAAATTTTGCGATGGATGATGAGAATTTATTTGATATTGATTGCCTGCATTTTTGTATATTTCTTAGGCTTTAAAAGTCATTCTTATTACGATCGTTATTTAACACTCAAATACTTTCAAGCTTTGCTCTATGCTGATTTCAATGAAAAAGTCATGTTGGTACCTTTCGACGAGCCGAATGGGGGTTTCAAACAAGTTCCAGCCAGGATGATATTGACACACCCTGAAATTTTGAAGGCTAAGGGGCGTATGAAGGCGCTTGCCTGGCGTGCAGGAAAAGTTTCTGGTTGGTTAGGGGTTTTCTTGTTATTTGGATTAGGTACTGGGTTCTGGTGGAAGGGGAGGGTACTTCGTACAGACAAACTTGTGCGCGGGGGTAGCATCGTAACTCAAAAAGAGTTGCGACAACTTCTAAAAAAGCAGGGGAGGGGAGTGCTTTCACCTTATCAGCTGTGCAACGTACCTTATCTAAAAAATGGTGAAACGCTGCACACGCTTATTAGCGGTGGGCCAGGACAAGGTAAAACAGTAGCCATAAAAGACTTGATTGAACAAGTCCGCAAGCAAGGAGACCGCGCTATTATTTATGACAAGATGGGTGTTTACCTAAAAGAATTTTACGATCCCAAAACAGATATTATTCTCAACCCACTGGATGCCAGAAGCCCTGCGTGGAGTGTGTTTGCAGAAGGAAGAACCCCGAGTGATTACGATACGATGGCGGCTGCACTTCTCCCTATGCACCACCACGCGCAAGATCCATTTTGGGTGAATGCGGCGAGAACTATTTTTGCAGCCTTGGCGGTGAAGCTGGATAAAGAAGGCAAAAAAGACAATCACACTTTTTTGAGTAGTATGCTCAACAACGACCTAGCAGGCTTGGGAGAACTCTTAAAAAACACGCCTGCTGAAACACTCGTCAATGAAAAATCCGATAAAACAGCTTTTAGTGTGTTATCGGTATTGGCCACCTATGTTAAAAGCCTGCAATACTTACCCACAGAAGGTTCGCTCTTTTCTATCCGCCAATGGGTGGAGGCCGAGAAGGCGCAAGGATTTTTGTTTGTGTCTTCCCGCGCTGACCAACATGAAACTTTAAAACCACTTATCTCTATGTGGCTGGATGTAGCAGTGAATCAATTATTAAGCCTTGAGCAAAGCGTGAGCCGACGATTTTGGGTTATTTTGGATGAGTTACCCTCATTGCATCAATTACCTTCCCTTAAACCAGGGCTTGCAGAAACGAGGCAATTTGGAGGCTCCTTTGTGATTTCGATACAAACCATTTCGCAACTGCGAGAGATTTATGGCAAAGACGGTGCGGATGCTATGAGTGGACTGTGCAGTAACCGTTTAGTGTTTAAATCGCCAGAACCAGAAACCGCAGAATGGGCATCTAAATCATTGGGCCGTGTCGAGATGGATGAAGTCAAAGAAGGTTTCTCCTATGGAGCAAACGAAATGCGGGATGGTGTGTCTTTAGCGTCCAATAAAACGTTACGGTCTTTGGTCTTGGACACCGAAATATTAAACCTAAATCCCCTAGAAGGTTATCTTAAATTCTCTGGTAATATGCCGGTAGCCAAAATTTGTTTAAAGCCAAAAAACAGAAAGACGGTGGTTGCGCGCTTTATTCCGGTCACTGCGGCAATGCGGGAATCGAGCAATGATGTCGCAAGGGATACCACGCGCATAAAGCCAGTTACCTCGGATGAATCAACCCCACAACGTAAAGTAACAATGATACGGATTGACACAAAAACCGCAGGATTGGCCGATATAAACCAAAATTGGTATAACGACGAAGTTATTGAAAACAAAGCGTTGCAGGTGGATTTGTGAGAAGACGTTTGAATGATAGTAAAGTAAATATAGAAATTCAGTTTGGATTGTCAGGTTAGGGATACTAGAAAAAACAAATGCTCTCCATCGGCCCAATTAACGTCAAAACCGCCGAACATTATTACGAGATGGATGATTACTATGCCAAGGAAGATCAGCTTGGCAGCCAATGGTATGGTAAAGGAGCGGAAGCGCTTGGTTTCACTGGCGCCGTACAGAAAGAAAAGTTCTTGTCGCTCTTAGATGGCAAATTGCCCAATGGTCAACAATTGGGCTGTGTGCGTGGTGGAAAACTTGAGCACCGCAATGGCCTAGATTTAACTTTTTCAGCGCCCAAAAGTGTTTCCATTTTAGCGGAACTGGGTGCAGATAATAGACTTTTTACTGTTCATGAAAAAGCTGTCAAAGCAACGCTCGACTATTTGGAAAAACATGTCATTCAAACACGTGCACGAGCGGGTGGTGAAATTCAATTTGTAAACACACAGTCTTTGGTCGCTGCGTTATTTCAGCACGATACTTCTCGTAACCTTGATCCACAATTACATACCCATTGTGTGGTGATGAATGCCACCCAAATGGAAAATGGGCCGTGGCGTTCTTTGAGTAATGAACAAATTTACGATACCAAAATGGCATTGGGTGCACTCTATCGTGCGCAGCTGGCCTATGAGTTAACGCGATTAGGTTATTCGCTTGAAACTAAACAAGATGCTCTCTTTGAAATCAAAGGCGTACCACAAAATTTGATGGAAGCGATGAGCACGCGCCGTCAGGAAATCGAATCCGCCATTGAAAAATTTGGTTTTAAAGGCGCAGCGGGTGCGGCCAAGGCCACACTTAATACCCGGAAAAACAAACAAGCTATCGAGCGTGAAGCGCTCAAACCCACCTGGCAGGCCATGGCAAAGGAATATGGATTTCATCCAGAATCCATTATTCCCAAGGGGCCACTGCTTAATAAAAAAGAAGTTAAACTCGAAGAAATCGCCAAAGCCAGTCTTCTTTCTGCTGCACAACACCTGACAGAACGTGAAAGCCAATTTACCTGGGGAGATCTCATGCGTTCGGCTGCCCATTATGGGTTTGGTAAAGTGGCTATTGCTGAGCTGGAACAGGCATTTCAATCTCAACTGCATCGCAAGGCCTTCATAGCGATGGAATATAAAGGCAACCGCGGAGAACAGCGTTACACGACCAAAGAACAGATTTTGCATGAAACCGAAGTGCGCATGCTGATGCAACAAGGCAAAAACACTTGCCAGCCCTTGCTATCTGAGATCACAGCGCATGCGGCTTTAAAATCAAGCATGCTTAATGTTAAACAATATCAAGCAGCTTTTGGAGTATTAACCAATACGGATAGAGTCGTGGGCATTCAAGGCTATGCGGGGGTGGGGAAAACCCATTTACTGAATGCTGTGCGAGAGTCAGTCAGTAGCAACTTCCACACCTTTATTGGATTGTCTCCCAGCGCTGCTGCGGCAAATGAATTGCAGAGAAACACCAGTATCACATCCCAAACGGTGGATGCTTTTTTGCTAAACCCAAAAACACATCTGTCAGAAAAAACTCAAGACAAAGCGACACAAACCATTTTGGTGGTTGATGAAGCCTCTATGCTTTCCACCCAAAAGCTATCTGGCTTACTGAAAACTGCCAAAGCCAATGACTGGCGAGTAGTATTTGTGGGGGATATGCAACAGTTACAATCTGTAGAAGCGGGCAAACCATTTGCTGAGTTGCAAAAAGCGGGGATGCAAATTTGGGTAGTGGATGCTATTGTGCGTCAGAAAAATGAGAGCTTGAAAGCGGCTATTTATGACAGTATTCACAAAGATATTGAGGCCGCTTTTTCCAAAATTGGGAAGCACGTCATTGAAACCAGCGCCAAAGATATTCACGAGAAAGCCGCACAGCACTGGTT
>JACQRL010000028.1 GCA_016206485.1 Planctomycetota bacterium
CATTTATATCATAAACATCTTTTCGATATATTAGGCGCAATCGATAGAGATCTCTTCAATAAATTATATTTACGTCTTGTGAAGTGGCTTTAAAGGTCGTCTTTAAGCTTTATTACTTCAGACTTTAATTTTGGAAGGTCTTTTTTTATGACTTGCCATGTTAGGTTTAAACCAACTGCAAAATATTAGTGAGTAAGAACATCGCGCATTCCGCTTATCTGTCTCCAGGGGGTTTCAGGTGATTTTGTTTTTGTTTGCGCATCCAGGTTTTTAACAGCTTCTCCAATAATTTCCAGTCTTCTTATAACCATATCTTGCAATGCTTTTGATTTGTTAAAATCAGCTTTAGTTTTGTTTTTTGTATATTCTTCTATTAGAAGGATGCTCTCAATAATATGCTCAATGAAAACAAGGGGATCATTAGCCATATATAGACTGATGTTGTAATAACACTTTGTTTTTTAACCTGGGATGTAGTGAATTGGGGGTAACAATATCTACATTCCTGTTAAGAATGTCTTGCAGAGCATATTTCAGTCCAATTAAGTCAAGAAGACTTCTTCCATCTTCAAATTCGACAAGAAAATCGATATCACTATCTTTATTAAAGGCTCCGGTCACAATTGAACCGAACAATCCAGCCTTTGTTACTCCATGTTTTTTTAAAAGGGGTTTAACCAGAGGTATTATAGATTCTTTATTAATCATAATGTGATTATATTGCTGTAGACTCAGTAATCCAGTATCTTCCTGATCGCCTTTTTGATATCGGTGTTTGACGGCAGATATCGGTCTTCAAGTGTTGGGCTTTGCGGGATTGGAGTGTCTATCGATGTTGCTCGTACGGGCGGGGCGGAAAGATAATCAAATGCGTACTCGCATACGCGCTGAGTGATCTCGCCGGCGGGTCCGAATGTCTTTGAGTCTTCATGTACAGTCAGAAGTCTCGAAGTTTTTTTAACGCTGTTTATTATTGTTTCGGTATCGAGCGGGTAAATGGTGCGGAGATCCACTACTTCACATGAAATATCCGCAAGCTCCTTCTCTTTGATCACTTCAAGCACCTTGTGGAGCATTGCTCCATACGTTACGATGGTAATGTCTTTGCCTTCCTGAACGACTTTAGCTTTTCCAATTGGAACTATATAATCTTCTTCAGGAACTTCTCCGCGGATCCTTCGGTAAAGATTTTTATGCTCAAAATAAATCACGGGATCGTTGTCTCTGATGGCAGCTTTGATTAAACCTTTGGCATCATACGGAGTTGCCGGCATCACGACTTTAAGCCCCGGAGTATGACCGAACCATATTTCTTCTGATTGTGAATGAAACGGCCCTGCCCTGTTTCCGGCTCCCATAGGTCCTCGGATAACCAGAGGAACATTTGCGCCCCATCTGTATTTGCACTTTGCGGCGTAATTTACGATCTGGTTGAACCCGCAGGCGACAAAATCAAAAAACTGTATCTCAACAACCGGCCTTAAACCAAAAAGCGCTGCGCCTACAGCAAACCCGATGAATCCAGATTCACATATCGGGGTGTCTATGATCCTCTTTTGTCCAAACTCTTCTAAAAATCCCTGTGTAACCTTGAACGGGCCTCCAAAGTGCCCGATGTCTTCACCGAGCATAAAAACTTTTTTATCTCTCTTGATTTCTTGTAGCAATCCTTCACGAATTGCCTCCAGATATGTCAGTGATCTCATATTTAATTGTGGAGCGTAGAACATAGAGCGTTGATCATTGTGTGGAGTGTGTATCGTTGGTTGTGGAATAAAATCTCTTGTGTTTTTCTTCTACGATCTACGTTCCACGATCTGCGTTCCATAATTAAATCTCCCACCATCTCTGCGGATCTGGTTTTATCTGGTCCTGGTAAACATCTTCAAGCGCAAGCTCAGGTCGTGGCAACGGACTGTTTACCGCAAACTTTTCAGCTTCCTCAACCTCTTTGTCTATTTTTTTCTCCAGATTGGTTAATTCAGAATCGGTTATTAATTTATTATTTTTGAGATATTTAATATATCTGTCGATAGGATCTTTCTTCTTCCATTCTTCAAGCAGCTCTTTTGGAACGTATTTAAAATCATCATGTTCAGCGTGACCTCTCATTCTCATAGTTTTGACCTCGATGATTACCGGCCCGTTTCCTTCAACAGCGTACTTTCGCACTTTTTTTACGGCGTGGTATACTTCCAGTACATCATTTCCGTCAAGAATGTAGCCGGGTATTCCGTATCCCTGCGCGCGGATCGCGATGTCTTTTATGTTCATTTGTGATGATGTCGGTGTCGAATATGCCCAGTTATTGTTTTCTGTTATGAGTATGAGAGGGGCTTTTAGCACAGAGGCAAGATTGAGCGCTTCATGAAAATCTCCTGTAGATGTTCCGCCGTCTCCTACGAACGCAAGTCCTACTGCCTTGATTCCCTGATGTTGTTTTGCGAATGCCGCGCCTGCGACAACAGGAATAGTTGCGCCCATCATACTGATGCAGGAAATCGTTCCCTTTTTTATGTCGCCGATGTGGTGATTTCCGTCTCTCCCTTTGGTTGGAGCCGTCTCGCGGCCGAAATATTGGCAGAACATTTCTTTTATGGTGTGACCCTTTACGATTATGGAGCCGAGGTCTCTGATCATCGGGCAGACAACATCCTGAGGTTCAAGCGCATACGCTGAGCCTACTGCAGTTGCCTCCTGTCCCAGACATCTGAAAAGAGTTCCTATAAGTTTACCCTGTCTGTGTAACACGAGCAGTCTGTCTTCCGCCTTGCGCACAACCCACATATAGTACAAAAGATCGTGATACTGTTTTTTGGTTAACTCGGCTTCTTTAGCAGCTTCATTTGAATGCGATTTGATAGCGCTCATTAAACAGCAGATTTTATTAATAAAACTGTGTGCGTCAAACACGGCTGTTGGGAAATTTTACGCTTTTTGTGTCTATATGGTGTTTACTCCGGCTAAATAGTTTATCCAACAATGGGGTGGAATGAGCGGTTGGATTTAATCCTATGATGCCCTTGCAACCATAGCCAACGATGAAACGTTTTGAAACGACCGATACAAATCATAAGATAAATACATGGATTCTGCTAATTTTCCTGCCGGCAGCAGCGTGATAACCCCGCTTTTAACAGAGGTAGTAAATATAATTTTATCTGTATTAAATGACAAAAAATGCAAAATTTATTTATTCGGTTCATGGGCTGCAGGAACCGCATCGCAAGGATCAGATATTGATATTGCTATCGATATAGGAGGTTCTATAAATAATAGTCTGTTTAGGGA
>JACQRL010000201.1 GCA_016206485.1 Planctomycetota bacterium
AAAAAAGAAGATTTAATCAAAATAGAAGCTTTCACAAAAGAAGATATAACTAAAAAACCTTTTGATATTTTTCTTGTATTAAATATTTATCAATTAATAATTCCACTAAAGATTTAATTTCTACCCGCTGTTCCGGCGTGGCATCGGGGATTTCCAGCTTTATTTTGGAAATGCAAATAACCTGTTGGTATCTGCCGCTGCTGGAAACTTTTACGTACTGTTTTGTAGAAATGTCAATTTTGAAAAGATTCTGAAGCAGTTTTCCAGAATCGAAATCCTCAGCTATAAAATAGACGAGCCTGCCGTCAGGAGTAAAAACCGGATTAGCAACGAAGAAGTTATATCCTTCCTCCTCCCTGAAACTCTTCAACAAAACTTCTTGTTTATCCTGACTGGAATCCCAAATAGAAAGTATTGCTCCCTCTGAATTCGCAAAAACAAGAAGCTCGCCATCAGGGGACCAGTCTGCATTTCTCTGATACATACCATGGGCAGATTTAGCCTTGAAGATCATCTTTCCATCCAAAACTTTAAACACATACAAAAGCGCTTCCTCACTCGTAAAGCCTGCCGCTAAATCGCCAGAAGGGCTCAGTTTAATATAATCAGCGTAACATCCCAAAATTTGCTTTTCTTTACTGTTGCTGTCATAAATATGATAAATAGCAAATGACTCTGAGAAAAAATCCTCCTTTTTAGCCACATATAGAAACGATTTTCCATCGCGACACCAAGATGGGCAGTATGCTACCTTTTCACGCGTAGGCTCAATAACATCACTTCTTCCCGTTTCAACGTTATAAGCGATCAGTTCTCTTGGTAAATTCTTAATGGCCCCTGATTTTGTCTTTACAGCTGAAGCAATACCGTTGGGAATTATTATAGATCTGCCTGTCGGAGAGAGTGCCGGCATTTCGTTTAAACTAATAAAATTTGCATTTAACTCTATTACCTCAGAATCATACTCATATGTTTTGGTGTTAAATTGAAACAGGTGCGGATGGAGATTTTCTAGACCTTTGCATTCACATGGAGATAGTAATATCACTTCACCATTTGAAGTTGCCTGAAGCTTATAATATGATTTATCCACATTTCTCTCGACTGGCCATACAAACAGCGCTTTCTCACAAGATTGATCAGGTTTGGAAATACATATGGAAATCGTATCAGGATCTCTTTTTAAATATAAAAGGTTGTATGAATCCTTCTCCTGAACTTCGCTAAACAAAACAGCCAGTATACCCAATATTCCTTTCATTATTACCCAATACAGTATAAAGAAGAAAATTTGTTTAAATAGGTATATACAAACCTGAAACATCCTTGAATCGGCAACAGATTTTTAGAAATTGAAAGGGTAGAGAAGGTATTGTAAATTCGAGTTTGTCCTGAATATTCAGGGCAGTTTAAGGGGAATTGAGTTTTTCGAGGGAGGGGAAGATGATAAGAAATTCGAATTTACTTACCAGACTAAGCCAGCATGTGTTTAATCTGATCGCTCGTTGTAAAGTATATTTCCCTTATGGAGTTTGGAGATACCCATGAAGAATCCAGTTTTTCAGAGAGGAAGATTAGGCTATTCTGAAAAAGCATCAACACGATTATAGTTAACAAATACAAAACCGCGATCACAGCTGCCCCTTTAAGAAGGAGTTTAACAGAAGGTTTAAATCCTCTCTTCATTTTACATTTCACAATCTAACAGCTGCTCAACAAAAGTCCACTGAACCGATGTTTGTGTAACAGGTAAAGAGTCTTTTTACAGCAAAGGGAGGAAGAACATGCGATTTTCTTGAAAGTTGTACCTCGAGGCCTACTATCTCTGCTTAATGAAATATGGGTTTATTTTAGACCATACCAGATGCATAGGATGCCACGCATGCACAATTGCATGTAAATCTGAAAATGCTGTTCCCACTGGTGTTTTCAGAACTTGGGTTAAGTATATTGAGAAAGGACAATTCCCCGATACCAGAAGATATTTCGGTGTTATGAGATGCAACCATTGTGAAGATGCCCCTTGCATCGAAATATGTCCCACTCTCTCGCTGTATAAAAGAAATGATGGGATTGTCGACTTTGACAACAGCCGCTGCATCGGCTGCAAGTCCTGTATGCAGGCCTGCCCATACGACGCAATTTACATGGAGCCATACGACAACACCGCGGCGAAATGCAATTTCTGTGTGCACAGGATCGAACAAAATTTAGAGCCTGCCTGCGTGATTGTGTGCCCGACTCAGGCAATAGTTGTCGGCGATCTGGATGACAAGAACAGCAGAATTTCAAAAATGGTTGTCAGCGATACCCTCAAAGTCAGAAAGCCGGAGAAAAATACCAGGCCTCAGGTTTTCTACAAAGGGGTCATGGAGGAGCTCATCGAACCTGATCAGAACATACAAGACCATTCATCAATGATGACCCAAAGAAAAGATGGCGATGTCGTCGAACTTGACCAGACAAGAATTACTTATCAGGTAGAACATCCCAAGCCATGGGGAATCAAGATAGCGCTATATTTGTGGACAAAATCGATAGCTGCCGGCGCCTTATTAATACCAGCTCTCCTTACTGATTTAAATGATGAGGTCTCTATGAAATTAGCGCCAGCAATATCTCTTATATTTATGGTCATCACCGGGTTGCTGCTGGTTCTTGACCTGAAACGTCCTGAGCGATTCTGGTTTATACTTCTAAAACCGAATTTTAAATCGTGGCTTGTTCTGGGCTCATATATAATCCTTCTTTATGGAATTTTGAATTGCATGTGGTTATATTGTGGTCTTAATGGTTTTACAGCTGAACTTCGTTTACTTCGAATTCCAACTGCCGCAGCGGCAATTATGACAGCCTGTTACAGCGCGTTTCTTTTTAAGCAGGCAAAAGGCAGAGATCTTTGGCTGAACAATTTTTTATTCATCCACCTGCTTGTAGCAGCTTTGCTGGCAGGAAGCTGCCTAATGATGTTTTCGAATATGGCCATTGGAACTCAGTACACTCAGTGGTTTAACTTGAAATGCGCACTAAGCATTGTTTATGTGTTGATCTGCTTATCCGATCTGAAACGGCACACATCCCAGCAGGTACGACACTCGCTTCCACATCTATTCAACCTGAAATTTTTTATAATAGTGTTCACACTTGGCTTGATCACCCCTGTATCGACATGGTTTCTGCATCACTTTATTACTGAATCCACGCTGTTGGCTTTGTTTGCAGGCATGGGAGCTCTCATTGCTATGCTGGAATATGAAAGATTGTGGATCAAGGCTGGGCAGTCTGTTCCATTAAGTTAAGATGTCAGAAATATTGAGAACATTTCCGCCCATAGAACAGTGGGATAACTGGGAGGAATATGACATCAACGAGTGGAGAAAGAAAAAGAAGAAAAAATATGCTATTATTCCGACTGTTTGTTTTAACTGTGAAGCGGCATGCGGACTCATCTCATATGTTGATAAAGAAACGAAACAGATAAGAAAATTCGAAGGCAATCCGTATAATCCTGCAAGCAGAGGCAGGAACTGCGCTAAAGGACCTGCGACAATCAATCAAATCAACGACCCAGAAAGAATACTCTATCCGCTGAAAAGAACAGGAAAGAGGGGTGAGGGAAAGTGGACTCGGATTAAATGGGATGAAGCGCTCGATGATATTGCAGCACGCATAAGATCTGCCATCGTCGAGAACAGAAAAAATGAAATTATTTACCACGTTGGAAGACCCGGAGAGGATGGTTTTGTTGAAAGAACATTGCAGTCGTGGGGAGTTGACTCTCACAATAGTCATACAAACGTATGTTCTGCGGGCGCAAGGCTCGGTTACGCGCTCTGGTCGGGACATGACCGACCGTCACCTGATTATGCCAACGCAGATTTTATACTTCTTTTGAGCTCTCATCTTGAAACCGGACACTACTTTAATCCTCACGCACAGAGGATTATTGATGCGAAGTCACGCGGAGCAAAGATTGCGGTAATCGATACCAGACTTTCCAACACTGCTTCGATGGCCGATTACTGGCTTCCTACCCAGCCAGGTTCTGAATCTGTTGTCCTTCTTGCCATGGCAAACGTGATAATAAGCGAGAACAGGTTCAACAGAGAGTTCATGCAAAGATGGACGAATTGGGAGGAATATCTGAGGTGTGAATATCCAGATGCTCCGGCAACATTTGAAAACTTTGTGAATAAACTGAACCAGCTCTACTCGAACTATACGCCCGAGTACGCAGAAAAGGAGAGCAGGCTCAGCGCAAATAAAATAATTACTATTGCACGTGAGATCGCCGCTGCAGGTTCCAAATTTTCTACCCACATATGGAGAAATGCGGCGTCGGGAAATCTGGGAGGGTGGCAGATAGCGCGAGCGCTCTTTCTGCTGAGTGTCCTTACAGGTTCTGTTGGAACGAAAGGCGGAACGCTCCCAAACGGCTGGAATAAATTTGTGCCGCTGTCATATAAAAAGCCCCCCGGTCAGAAGATTTGGAATGAAATGTTGTTTCCAAAAGAATTCCCGCTTTCGCATTTTGAGCTAAGCTTTCTTCTCCCGCATTTTTTAAAAGAGGGAAGAGGCAGGTTGTCTGTGTATTTCACAAGGGTTTATAATCCGGTGTGGACAAATCCGGACGGATTCAGCTGGATTGAAGTTCTTTCAGATGAGTCAAAAGTTGGGCTCCACTGCGCGCTCACTCCGACCTGGAATGAGACAGCATTGTTTGCAGATTACATATTGCCGATGGGACACGCGTCAGAGCGCCATGACACAATGAGTTTTGAAAGCCACTCCAGCCAGTGGATAGGGTTTCGACAGCCAGTTCTCAGAGTGGCGCGCGAGAAAGAGGGTGAAAAATTCAACTTTACATATGAAGCAAACCCGGGAGAAGTCTGGGAAGAAGCAGAGTTTTGGATAGAGCTTTCCTGGAGGATAGACCCTGACGGATCTTTGGGCATCAGACAATATTATGAGTCTCCGTATCGCGCCAAACAAAAAATAAATGTGATTGAGTATTACAAATGGATTTTTGAAAACTCCGTGCCCGGACTTCCAGAAACAGCGGCAAAGCACAACCTGACTCCGCTAGAGTACATGAAAAAGTATGGAGCTTATGAGATATCCGCCAATCAATATGAGCTCCATGAAAAAGAAATATCCGTGGACAATGCAGTTATCGACCAAGCCACGGGAATCATCAGAAAGGGACAAAACCCGGTTGGAGTAATGATGGACGGGAAGCCGAAGGCGGGTTTCCCGACACCTTCGGGAAAATTGGAATTTTATTCAACCACTCTTGCGCAGTGGGGATGGAAGGAACACGCTGTACCCGGGGTAATAAAAAGCCATGTACACCCTGAAAATATTAATATTTCAACCAACGAGTTTGTACTGCTGCCAACATTCAGACTTCCCACACAGATTCACACGCGGTCTGCAAATTCAAAGTGGCTCAATGAAATCTCTCATACGAATCCTTTATGGATGCATCCGAAGGACCTGAAAAAACTTAGCGTGAAAAACGGAACCCTTGTCAGGGTTTATACGGAAATAGGATATTTTGTGAACAGGGTTTGGGTGACGGAGGGGATCATGCCAGGGGTTGTCGGATGCTCTCACCACTTCGGGCGCTGGAGACTTAATGGAAAGGAGATGGGAAATCGATGGACAAGCGCGTTGGCTGATATAAAAAAAGAGGGCACAGTCTGGAGTTTGAGGTTTGTACAAACCGGAGAATCCTTTAATAGCAAAGATCCGGACTCTAACAAGAACTACAGAAATGAAAATGGCGTGCATCAAAATCTTACATTTGCGCCTCACCCTGACCCGCTCAGCGGTATGCACTGCTGGCATCAGAAGGTTAAGATTGAAAAGGCGAGACCGGAAGATCGCTATGGAGACGTTGTGGTCGACACTGATAAGTCGTTTGAGGTGTACAAGAATTGGCTTAAGATGACGAAAATTCCTGCAGGAAATTTGAGGAGACCGTTATGGCTGCCTCGCCCGTTCCGTCCAGACATCTCAGCGTATCAGATAAACACATAGTGAAGTGATATTATCTATACCAGAAACGTCTCTACTGTTGTAACGGAGGCGCTTATGGGTCAGATTAACATTGCCATCATCGGATTTATTCTGCTGGAAATGATATCAGGAGCCCAGGATAACAAAGAGGAAATAAAAAACCTGCAGGCCGATCTCAAAAATGGAAACCCCGCTGCTAAAATCGAAGCGATGATAAGAGCTGCTGAGTTAAAAGCAATGGAGTGTGTTGAGCAGATTTCACAGCTTCTTCAAGACCCTGATGCAGGAGTTCGATATACAGCGATTAAAATGCTCGGATTCCTTGGATCCAAAGAGCATGCAAAAGAAGTTGCAAAATTTCTTAAAGGAGACTCCTTACCTTCTGATAGAATAGGACCAAGTCCAGACACGGTAAAAGCATACGCGGCAATGGCGCTCGCTAGGATGGGGGCAAAGGAGTATACAAAAGAAATTATACAACTACTAACTTGCGACGGATATCCAAGCAGTCACTATGAGAGATCAGAGGTAGCCTGGGCACTAAAAAAATTACAGGCGCAAGATCATGTAAAAGAGATCGCCAAGCTCCTCGAACACAAGAATGAAAGGGTCAGAGAATCTGCGGCGACGACACTGGGAATACTCGGAGCAAAAGAATACACAAAAAAAATTGCTCAGCTGTTGGGGCAGCCTGAAATTTCAGGCGGAGTGGCAATCGCTTTGGCTGAGCTTGGGGCAACTGAATACGAAGATGAGATAGCATCCATGATTGACAGCGATAGTATCTATGAAAAAGCGTGCGCCATTGAGGCGTTAGGTATACTCAAATCGCGCAAGCATCTAAAAAAAATAGAACAGCTCTTAAGAACTCCCGAAGGACAAAATAGGGCTATATGCGGATATGCGGCAAGCGCCATATTGCAGATAGATCACTATCCATATGAAAAATTATTAAAAGCCTTATGTAAGGATGATACGAGAATATGGATTTATGATCGATATGAAAGCCCATTGCGAATTGACACAACTGTAGGTGAATTAGCAGAAAATATCCTGTGGTACAACAATTTCATCCGTTACTCTGAAGAAGCGGATGAAGCAATATGGAGACATCAGCCGTGGGCAAAGGAGGGTGGCCGGATTGAGAGAGATGCTGGTAAGATCAAAATAACAGGCGCCGGTATTCTGCTCAACGTTGAAGACAGACACTTCGGAGAGAGCATCGCCCTGGAAAGAGCGAAAAAAAATACTGCAAAATTGTTGAATTCCCTCATAATTCATGTTGCTCAAGCCTGTATAAAAGGAGTACCTGAAATATCCAAAAAAGGCTTTGAAGAATCTGTCACTCACTCAGTAGAACATGAGTTCAACGAATGGCTAATGCCAGAATATTCAATTATAAACAAGTACTTTGATTATAAATCTAAAACATGGTCCGCTTGCGGAGCAATTGATATAGACATAATGCAATTTACAAATTTCTTCAAGCAGCTAATTATGAGTCACATCGGTGAAAGTGAAGCTAATGAGAAAAAGGCAGAAGAATCGCTCAATACTGCCATTAACAGCTTTCTTGAAAAGAAGTAAGTACACACACTGAATCACTGAAAACCCACAGAAACACAGAGTATTTTAAATACTCCGCCTTAATTGATACGATTACAACAACAATAATTCGATTTTGCTTATTGAATCTTCACCATGGAATCTCAGTTACTCCCTCCCTCTTATTAAGAGCTCTTGCTATTGCAAAAAGCAGATCGGAAAGCCTGTTTATATATTTTATAATAATTGGGTCGACATGTTCTCGCTCAGAAAGCTCTACGATCAGTGTTTCCGCCCTCCTGCAGACAGTTCTGGCCAGATGAATAAAAGAAGCGGATTCTGCCCCGCCCGGCAGGATAAAACTTTTAATCGGCCCTCCTTCTTCCATGCACTTATCAATAAACTTCTCGAACTTTGTAATTCTCTCCTCTTTAACAATTGTCTTTTCCTTTTTAAGCCCTCCTGAAGCTGTGGCAAGCTGCCCTCCAATCGCGAAAAGATCTTTCTGTATTTCAACAAGTACATTTTTTATATCTGCATCTCCGACCTTATTGATGCAAATTCCAATTACAGAGTTCAATTCATCTACCGTCCCATATGTCCTGATTCGCAGGTGCGACTTACTTACTTTTTGCCCTCCTGCAAGACCGGTCTCTCCTTTGTCCCCTTTCTTTGTATAAATCTTCACTGACAAATCATTTTATCAGTTGCTGACAGATATTTAACAAAATTATGATAAACTGAGGAAAACCGTTGAAAGAAGACAGAAATCAGGAGTCAGAAATAAGTAATAGAATTTGGAATATGCGGTGCGGAGGTGAGTGTGGCGATTTCGCGACAGCTCAACCAATAACTTGTTGAATATCTGCTTGATGAGCCTAAGAATATGAGCTAAAACTTTTCTCTCTTCTCTTTTTTACCCTCGTCTTCTGCTTCCCATATAACTTCGATTTGTATTTTCTTGCCATTCCTGATAATTTCCAGAGGAACTTTGGTGTTCATCTCCGCTCTTTTTATATATTTAATAAACTTTTCGAGCGCGCCGGTTCTGGGAAATTTATTGCCGTCGAAAGAGATCATGTAGTCGCCGGCTTCAATGCCGAACTTTTCTGCTACAGAGTTTTTCTGCATATCTGTGATCTCAAGCGCTCCCTGACCTTCTTCAAGACCCAACTTTTCCAACACATCTTCAGTGACTTCAACTGCCATTACACCCAGCTGTTTATTGCGCATTTTTATCATGTGAGCAACAACTTCTAAATCTATAACGGGTTTCAGTTCATCATTTCCAAGTCTCCATAGTATCGAGACTATGCACTTTGCGGTATTGGCCATTCTGTCAAAATCAAGGTGTTCATAATGATCTCTGCTTGTGTGATACCGGTCATGCCCTCCTGATGAGAAGAACAAGATAGGGATACTTTGATAAATAAAGCTGGCATGGTCGCTGCGCGTGCCGATCTCCTCTTTTAAGTGATACTGCAACCCGACCAGATCTGCGCATTCTTTAAATACCTGACCCAGATATTTTGTCCTGTCGCTTTGAACCCCGGTTATATTTAAGGGCTTTCCTTTGTTTCCGCCGACCATATCAAGATTTACCATTGCGATCTGTTGTTTGAGCGGAAATATGGGATTCGCAACATAATATTTTGATCCATTAAGGCCAAGCTCCTCTCCGGAAAAAGTCATAAAGATTATACTTCTCTTGAAATTTAACCCCGCCTTCCCGATAGAGTGAACAATAGTGAGTAGAGTTGTTGTCCCGGATGCGTTGTCATCAGCGCCATTAAAAATCCCATCACTTTTATCAGGTCTTTCAAGCATTCCTAAAAATCTCGGATTATCTTTTAAATTGCCAACATGATCATGATGGGCCCCAACCAGGATATATTCATTTTTCAAATCGGGATCTGTTCCTTCAAGCAGTCCGACACAGTTTCTTCCCTTAAATCCGCTATTCTTTCTTGTACCAAAGACGAAATTTTGATAGTAAGTTTTATCTCCGGATTTTTTATCAATGTCGCCTGTGGGTTTAAGCCCTGCTTCTTCGAATATTTTGGCGATGAATTTTGTTGCTTTGTGTTCACCCTCAGATCCTGTGAATCTGCCGCCGAGCTCATCACTTGCCAGGTAGCTTACAGAATCCTCTACAAACTGCGCTGTCGCATGCGAAAAGGCGGATTCAAACGGCTTTGCTGTTTTAGTGCCGGCAGTCTCATCATCATCGCCGGAAAACCCTGCTGATAAAACCACAAAAACTGGCAACAGTAGACTTTTCATGGAACCTCCTGATATAAAATGAACAACATAAATATTGTTAAGATTATGTAATTATTCAACAAGGTTGCAACTATTCTTTAAATCAGTTGCGCGTTGCGGGCTTCGAGTTGCGAGATTCTTTCCGAGATTATTTTAGCAAGCTCTTTGGATCTCTGAGATCCCACCAGGATGACCTGGCCGTTTTTTAAATGCAGCTTGACGCCGCTGTCCCCGCTCACTGTATAGGCGCTATGGCCTTTTTGTTTTCTTGAAGTTTTTATTCCCCATCCGCAATATTCCTTAACCGGATTATATTCACATTCTTCAACTTTTTCTATTTCACTGTGACTGATAGACCTGCCTGCAATTGAAAGTGAACCAATAAGTGGAAAGTATCTTATTCTAATTTTCATGACATCCACGTCTGTAGCCATTCCCGACATTAACAAAGCCGGCATCGTCAAACCAAAAATAAGCCAAAAGAGAGTCAGGGCCCAATCAGGAGCAGGGTTTGTACCAAACGGCTTGTCAAAAACTACCTGGACAATAAACGCGTACCAGATGAAAATTACAGGAACTGCAAGTATTGGAAGCACCCACTTAGGAGGCAGCCACTGGTGTTCTTCATAAAGCATATGAATATTAACGGATTATATCTATTTAATGTTGCAGGACAAATCCCTGAATCGTAGGGCGTAGAACTTGGAGCGTAGATCTAGCAGAGTTTCCGCATAAGTGCTGTCTATCACAGATTATATTAATTAAATGATTAAATTATGATTACGTAGATGGGGAGTGAAAAAGCGGTTAATGCATCTTATCTGTGTAATCTGATCGAATCTGTGAAATCTGTGGAAGAGATCTGCCAAAGATCTCCCAGAAGACAAATCATAAAGCATGCCCCCGCTCGTTGGCAAACAACATTATTGCAGTACAATGGGTGTGGCATGGAACTTAGAACGTGGAACATACAGCTGTCAACTGCTATATAAAGACTTTGCCGAAAGTATTGCTTTGTAGTGTAGCAGGGCGCTATAATAACTTAATAAGATTTATTAATGGAGGTTTTATGAGAAAAGGATTTACTTTAATCGAGCTGCTCGTTGTTATAACAATAATTTCCATACTTACTGTAGTACTCTTAACACAGGTAATTCATGGACCCCGGCAGGCAAAGTTGTTAGGATGCAAAACCCGCCTGACTCACATTAATACTGCTTTGCTGCAATATGCGGCTGAACCACCTATGGTCTTTCCATACCCCGGTGATAAGGGAGTCGGGCCAGATCCCGTTGGAAGCGATTTTCTTGTCAGGTTATATAACTCCGGCAAGATCTCCTCGAGTGATGATACCATAAAGGGAGTCAAGATTTTAAAGTGCCCATTTGCGGAGACTAAATCTCCAAGCTATGCAGGTCCGTTATATGACATAAATGACCCCGCTATCTATAAAAAGAATGACCCGATAATCGGTGATATCGTATTCAATAGTATTGAAAACTATCACGAATCAGATGTTACTAAAGAAGGAATACATGCGCTTCTCAAAAGCGGTGAGGTTGTCATCATAAGAAAAGGGGAAAGTAACTGGGATGCATACAATAAACTTGTAGGGACGGGGCTAACTCAAGAAATTAAATAACACTCGGTTAAGAGTTGTTAGTTCGTCGTTGGCAGTCAGCAGCCAACAATTCCAAGTCTCCATAGTGGCGAATATCCGCTAGCCGTTTTAAATCCGGATACGAATCCAGGTAATAAGCTATTTTATTGGAGGAACTATGAAAAATTTTACTTTATTTTGTTTGGCCATCTTGTTGAGCACTCTTTTACCGAACAGGGGCATCGGTGAACCCCGTAGCGCGATAGCCTGCATGGAGCAAGCGATTGGAGATTCAGAGGCCGAACTAACTGTCACAGCGGATGGATATATTACAAATCTTCTCCCGGACAATACATTCACAACCGAGAATGCGGATAGTCTAAATCTGTCTATATGGCCAATCTGGAGCTTCTGGTATATGTACGCTGTTAACAATGGCTGTATTACATATAGAGTTGTGAACGGAATCACATTTACAGAGGTTGACTGCAATTGCCTGGAAAAACTTTTTGGCAAAAACCATCCATTCTACAAATATTACTGTTCCTGGATACAGACCCCGCCGGTACTTGTCAGGTAGTTGTTTAGCATCCTTAAATAAATACTGAAATTGCCCCGAAACATCCGGGGCGTATTGAAGTCCTATTAAAAACACTATACTCAGTGGACACTGCGAAAAAGTCATGACTTTTTCGCATTATATATTAAAAAGGGAGTTCTTGCCTCTCCCTGTGGAACGAACTCTCATCAGAAAACCAGATGGTTTTTCTGTCAGGTCCGAGACAGTCCGGAAAAATCATCCTCGCAAAATGATACACTCTACATGCTGCAAATATCACGTTAACTGAATAAAACACAGATAAATTTTTATTCACAACAGGGGAACTCTCGATAAGCTCACTCTTTATGCTTAAAAGTTTGTTAATCAGTCTTGCTTTCCTCTGTACAGCAGAGGATGAAATAACCGCGATCAGAGGCGGGACAATCTTAACTATCACAAAAGGCACAATCGAGAATGGCGTTATAATCATAAAAAATGGAAAGATTGAACAGGTAGGAAAAGAGGGCGAAGTCAAGATTCCCGACGGCGCAAAAGTAATCGACGCAAAAAGCAAATATATCATGCCCGGGATTATAGATGCGCATTCTCATATGGGAGTCTATCCATGGCCTCACGTGATGGAAAATGCTGATGGCAACGAAGCAACTGATCCGATAACTCCGCAAGTACGCGCTGAGGACTCATTCTTTACCGAAGACCCGGCGCTCAAAAGGGCGGTCGCAGGAGGTATAACCACGATATTGGTTCTTCCCGGCAGCGCCAATATGATCGGCGGACAGGGCATCGTTTTAAAACTAAGAATCAATCACACGCTGGATGAAATGAAATTCGAAGGATCTCCTTCTCAAATGAAGATGGCGTCAGGAGAAAATCCGAAGATGGTCTACGGCTTCCACAAGAATAAATTCCCGGCAACAAGGATGGGAAATTTCGCGTTGCTGCGCGAATGGTTCACAAAGGCAAAAGAATATATGGAAAAATGGAAGAGGTATGAGGAAAAAAAGGCGGCTGGAAAAGATGCCGATCCTCCGGCGTTAGATATGAAACTCGACGCGCTTGCAAGAATACTCAAAGGAGAAATATTTGTGCAAATTCACTGCTACAGGGCAGATGAAATACTCACATTGATCAGCATCTCAAAAGAATTCGGCTTTAAAATCAGGGCGATTCATCACGCGCTTGACGCATATAAAATAGCAAAAATCGTCGCGGAAGAAAAAATCGCTGTTGCAACGTTCGTAGACTGGTGGGGATTCAAAATCGAGGCATGGGATGGAAACCCCTATGCGCCGGCTATTCTCTCAGAGCATGGAGTCAAAGTCGCGTTAAAATCAGACAGCAGCGATATGGTACAGAGAATGTATCACGAAGGAGCAAAGGCAGTCAAGTATGGAATGCCTGCTGACGAGGCGCTCAAAAGCCTGACTCTTTATCCAGCATACATTCTGGGGGTTGAAGATAAAGTTGGCAGCATAGAAGTTGGCAAACAAGCAGATCTCGCAATTTTTTCTAAACACCCTTTCGATATGTACACACTCTGCGAAATGACATTCATAGACGGAAAGATGGTTTTCGACCGAAGCAAAAATAAAGATTATTACGGAGATATTCTTAAATGATTGCAGATTTCAGATCGCGGATTGCGGAGTCGAGGCTCAAAATAGCAGTACTTTTATTGCTCTGTGTTGCCTGCAGTACAAGCGCGGTTAATAAAACGGCTCAGGACGAGCGCGAAGTGCTAGTGATCAAGGGAGGAAAGGTAAAGACCCTTTCATCCGGAGATATTGACAACGGAATCATTATCATCTCAGGGAAGCAAATAAAGAAAATCACCACCGACCCGAAGGACATTCCGCAGGGCGCAAAGATCATAGATGCAAAAGGAAAGACTATTATTCCCGGGTATTTTGATTCATTTACCTCGATCGGACTCATAGAGATAAATCAGGTGATTCAGACAAATGATCTAAATGAAAAAGGGGATATCTTTGTGCCTCAGCTTTCGACTCAGGATGCCTTCAACGCGCAAAGCGAGCTTATAAGAGTAGCAAGGGTAAACGGCGTTACAACGATTCTCAGCGCGCCGGGATTTACAAATGTGATAGCAGGCAAAAGTTCTATTGTAAACCTTTCTGATGATCTTGATTTTAATGAGAGAGCTGTGAGGAAAAATGCGGCAATTCATATCAATTTTGACACTGATATAAAGATTCTCTATCCGGATATGGTTGAAACGAGGATGGGAATGCTGGCAAAGATTCGGGAAAATTTCATAAAAGCTTCCGAGTATCTGCAAAAGAAAAAAAAGTACTCAGAAAAACTTCAGGATTATCAGAAAAAGATGGAGACATCTACAGATGAAGAAAAAAAGAAGCTGGAAAAGCCTGAACCGCCCGACACAGAACTGAAGCTCGAAACGCTTGCAGATTCGCTGGAGGGAAAAATTCCTGTTATCATCCATGCAGACAGAGCGGATGATATATTGAGAGCAATTAATTTATCAAAAGAGTTTGGATTCAAGCTTATACTTGCAGGCTGTGTCGAAGGCTGGAAGGTTGCAGAGATCATAGCAAAAAAGAAAATTCCTGTTATTCTCGGACCGGTGAACGCCCAACCGTCATCTGTCGATACATTTGGAGCAAGCTATCAGAATGCATTTGCGCTGTACAAAAACGGCGTGAAATTTTCCATCGCAAGTTTCGACAGCCATAATTCCAGAAACCTTCCATATCTTGCAGGGCTCGCCTGCTCATATGGGCTCCCGATCGAGGAGGGGTTAAAAGCAATTACGTTATATCCGGCGGAGATTTTCGGCGTCGACAATCTGGTTGGGTGCATTAAAGAAGGAGCCCTTGCAAATCTTGTTATTTTTGACGGAAGCGAACTGTCAAAACTGCTTAATGACAAGAACGCAAAGACCGACGATCCGTTCCAACCGCTTGCAAAGATCGAGAAGGTCTTCATCGAGGGAAGAGAAATCCCATTCGAAAACCATCAGACAGAGCTCCGCGAAAAATACAGAAGAAAGTAGTCAGAATACAGAAGATCTTTCGTCATAATCAGGGTCTTTCATTAATTCTGCAATTTTTTTCAGGATATGTTCCTGCATCGATTTTTACAAGCGCTTTGGCAGCTTCTTTTCAAATAAGCGGATCATTATCCCTGAGTAAAAAGAAAATCTCCTTGGCACAATGGCTTCGCAGTTCCTTGTTCAGGGTTGTCCGGTGTACTCGTCATTAATAAGGCCAGTTAGCAGATCAAGGGCCGTGATTAAAAAATAATTAAACCAATT
>JACQRL010000202.1 GCA_016206485.1 Planctomycetota bacterium
AGCCAACAACGGCGCTGATGGTAAAGGTGTAATCATAAGTGTAAGCAGAAACACACCGGTGATCAGGATTGCCTTCTTTTCTTTGAACAGCTGTCCCAGGAACTCTGTTCCAAGCTCTGTAGTTGCAGTTGATCTTGTTACAAGCAGACCTGCTGCGAGTGAGATAATAAGCGCTGGAATCTGCGAAACAAGTCCATCCCCTATGGTAAGAATAGTATATGTTGCAAGAGATTCCTTTATAGTGAGGTCATATTTAAGCCATCCAATAATAAATCCCCCAAGTACGTTTATTACAGTGATGATAATACCTGCTATTGCATCACCCCTTACAAATTTTGTCGCGCCGTCCATTGCTCCATAAAAGTCTGCCTCCCTCATGATTTTTTCCCTTCTTTTTCGCGCGTCATCTTCTGTTATTAGTCCGGCATTCAGGTCTGCGTCTATAGACATTTGTTTTCCCGGCATTGCATCTAATGTGAATCTTGCTGCAACTTCGGAGATTCTGTTTGCGCCTTTTGTGATGACTACAAACTGTATTATCGTTATTATAAGAAATATTACTATTCCGATTACAACGCTGGAGCCGCCGACAAATTCACCGAATGCTTGAATCACATATCCGGCTGGTGCTTCGCTTTTTGGAGAATTCCCCAGGATAAGACGTGTGGTTGCTATATTTAGTCCTAATCGGAAAACTGTAGAGATTAATAATACTGATGGGAAGACCGAAAAGTCCAGCGGTTGCTTTAAATATGTTATTGTGATCATTATTAAGAGAGAAAATGAGACGCTCATCATCAACAGCATATCCATGATAAATGTTGGAAGAGGTATGAAGATTATTACGAAGATCATCAAAGTTGCAGCGACAAACAGGAGATCCTGATTTCTGGAGATCCACTTATTGATATTTCCCATATCTAACTGAATTTATATTTTAACGCATAAACATATGAAAGTACCTGGGCGCAGGCTTCAAACAGAGATACCGGAATAGCATCTCCGACTTCGCACTGCTTAAATAAAGCCCTTGCTAATTCGCGCCGTTCTACTATTGGGACCTTATTATCTGAAGCGATTTCCCTTATTTTTTGCGCCAGGAAACGTTGTCCTTTCGCTACAACGACAGGGGCAATATCGCTGTCATGGTCATATTTGAGCGCAACTGCAATTTCTGTGGGATTTGTAATGACTACTGTCGCCTTTGGAATCTTTTTGAGCATTTTTTTGTACGCGATTTGTTTATAAAGTTGTTTTCGCTTTTCTTTTACTTTTGGATCTCCCTCATATCGTTTCATTTCCTCTTTCACTTCAAATTTTGACATCATCAACCCTTTTTCATATGCAAATTTCTGATAAATATAATCTATAATTGCCAAAAGAATCAGCAGTATTGCAACTGTCAGGGATATTTTAAAAATTAGATATAGCAGATATGAAACAATTTGTGGGACTTCCATATTATTAAGGCTCATTATTGAGTTAATTTCTCTCCAAAGAATGACTAACAATGCGATTCCAACAACCATTAATTTAAGAAAGCCCATAATGAACCGCACGAACTGTCTTAAACTAAAAAGTTTCTTGAAACCGTTTATTGGATTAACCTTATCAAAATTAAATTCCAATTGTTGGAGTGAAAATATGAACCCGAATTGTATAAGACCTGAACAGAATCCGACAACAACAAGAATTAACAGGATTGGAAGTACTGAAATTGCGGATACTTGCAGAGATCGGAATGCTATATTCATTACATCCATCTCATTTGCAGTTATTGATTCCGCAAATGAGTGCTCTAACGTGTATCTGAAAGCCTTGTAAATATCCTTGTGAAAAACGTATATTGATATGATTGCGGCAAGCAGGACAAGTGAGGTAGAAAGATCGACGCTTTTGGCAACGTGTCCGCGTTCTCTCGCCTCCTGTTTTTTTCGGGCTGATGCCGGTTCAGTTCGTTCTTCAAATGATTCTTCTGCCATATCAGCTCCACTTTAAAATCATTTTGTAAAGGGCGCCGCTTTTTTCGACAAGCTCATGCGAGATAAATGTAATTATCACGGGAATCGCAATGAGATAAACAATCAAAATAATAAGAATTCTCAGGTTAAATCCCGCTGAAAAAAGGTTGAACTCAGGAAATGCTCTGGTCATAAATCCTAGCGCTATTGTCGTCACGATTGATGCAATAAGAACCGGCGCGCTCATTTTGACGCTTAATTTGAACAGATCAGAAATAAATTCAAAGCAGACGAATTTGTATAAATTTTCAGGAAATGTTATATGAGCTATCGGGATAATTTTAAAAGTATCCATAAATGTTGAAAGCAGGGTAAGATGCCCGTCGATCAGGATGAAAATCAGTGTTGTTATCAGGATTTTGAATTGACCGATAACGGATGTTTGTTCCTGGGTGATGGGATCGATAATATTTGCAAGGCTTAATCCCAGTTCGTGATCAATCAACTGCCCGCCGACCTGAATAAATGTAAAGATTGTCATCATTATAAACCCTACGAAAAGTCCGATTGAGAGTTCATTAAAAATGAAAACGGCGTATGAAATTGCCGTAGGTGAGATCTCTATCTGACTAACTAATGGTTTCAATATTATTGCGAACATAAGCGAAAGAAGAATCTTCACACGTATTGGAACTAGATTGCTTCCAAAGAATGGCGCAATCATAAAAAATCCTGTTATTCTGAAGAGCAGCAGCATAAAAGTATGAAAATCCTTTAAAGTGTAATCTAGCATAATTAATTAAACCATCCTCCCATGCTCGTTATTATTTCGATAGTGTAATCCATAAGTACATTGAGAAGCCACGGAAGTATAATGAATACAGTCACTATTACGGCGAACATCTTTGGGACTAGGGCCAGTGTTTGCTCTTGAATTGATGTAAGGGTCTGTATAAAACTGAAAATCAAACCGACAACAAGTCCAACAGTCAGAGGAATTGCCGAAAGTTTTATTGTGACAAGGATTGCCTCTCTGGAGATATCGATTGCCTGCTGAATTACAGATGAATCCATAATTAGATTTGAAAACTCTTTATGATGGAGCCAATCAACAGATTCCATCCGTCTACCAATATGAATAACAATATTTTAAAAGGAAGTGAGATAAGGATCGGAGGCAGCACAAGCATGCCCATCGAGATGAGTATTACACTTACGATTATATCAATTACCATAAATGGAAGGAACAAGGCGAATCCCATTATGAACGCTCTTCGCAACTCACTGATTACAAATGCGGGGACGAGAATATGAGTTGGGACATTTTGCTTATCTATATTTTTAGTGAATTCTCTCTTTTCGGCATCCAAAAATAACTTTATGTCTTTAGCGCGCGCGTGTATAAACATAAATTCTCTCATGTGATGAAGACTTCTTTTCAGCGCCTCATCCTGAGTTATCTGTTTTGATGGCTCTTTTGACAGATAAGGGTCAACAGCTTCTGTTTTTATATTGCGTATGACCGGATACATGACAACAAATGTCAGAATTAGAGAAAGCCCTATTATTATCTGATTAGGCGGGAGTTCCTGCGTAGCAAGGGCTCGTCGGATAAATGAAAGGACAATTACTATCCTGGTAAACGCGGTTACCATTATGATTATCGTTGGAGCAAGTGTCAGGATTGTGAGCAAAATTACGATTTCGACTGTGGTGGCTACTTTGTCAGGATTATTTTCCCTTTTGAAAATGTCCTGTGTCGGAATTATTCCTTCGCCTTTATCTTGTGCATTCAGCGACAATGCTCCCGACAGGAACAATAATGAAAATAGTAGAACTCTCTCCAAAAGTCCCCCCCCTATTAAAT
>JACQRL010000195.1 GCA_016206485.1 Planctomycetota bacterium
TCTGCAACCTGAATAGCTGGTCTGAAAACCGGTAAATCATTTATATTAGAGACCTGAGACCAATCACTTGTTACTGAGTTTACAGTTGCTTTGGCCTTATAACTGTAAGATGTAGCTTCAAGAGGTGAAGTCATTATATATGTACGGCTGCTCTGATTAAATGTACGTGTATTGGATCCGCTACGTTCTTCAATCTCAAAAACTGCGTTAGAGCTTGAATGACTTATAGTTAGATCAATTTGAGGAGACCTATCAAATTCAGAATTTCTGAAAACTGCTGATAAAGTCGGAGCTGCGACCGAACCAGATGATGGCCCTCCCCCTATAGTCCCATTAGCAGCAATGAGTTGCCCACTAATTGCTATGCCCGGATCAATAGAAAAATCTTCAAAACATACCAGTAGATTTTCTACACCATTAACTGTAATGATTCCGGTTGACACACCTTCAGATCTATAAATATCAGATCCGCTTGCATTACCATTGTCTATTATTACATTATCCCACAATTGTAAACCATCTTCATCAAATCTTCTTGCACGAGCGTATATATTTCCGGTTCCATCTCCAACTACATAGGTTATAGTCGGCATAGATCCAAGTAGATTTAAAAGTGAAAACTCCACTATCCAGCCATTAGGACCAAAAATATCAAAACCCGTAGTTGTCCACGGAATCAAAACAGATGTTGGAGCTGTCTCGATCTTTTGAATTACGACATTTTTAAATTCATTTGATGGATATGTTTCAGTTGCAGATACATATAGAATATTTCCTGTCACAGCAATTTGAGGATTTGTAATTCGACTCCCTGCCCTCTCAAAAACAGTGCCATTATCCAACTCTACGCCCCCATCTATCAAAGCATATTCAACTCTGGTCTCTTGCTGAGCATTTGATTCAAACACAGCACAAACTGTTGAATCTGTTTTTGCTATCTTGTATGTATCGTGTGATTCCGGCACAACCGCAGCAGTAGCAAATTCTAATCTACTGCCACTAAAACTGAAAGCACCAGCCGGTGAGAGATGGATCCTCCTGCTTACCAGCTTCGATTCGTTCTGCCAACTTTCAAACCATGTAGTTTCCAGATCCTTTCCATTTGAAGGATCTGAATACGCTCTAATAACAAAACATGGTCTACTATGCCTGTGAGATGAAGCATCGGCTTCGAAAGTCGGATTCACTACCAGACTACTACCGCTCCATTGTAAAGTCATGAGATTAATCCTGTTTCCCACTGAGTACCCGATCGCAAACTCTAGCGAATTAGAAGAAGCGGCCGATGTGACTGCTGCCCACGGATACGAATCAGGATCAACATTTTCTGCGATTCTCACCAATCCATTATTACCAATTGAACCGATAATCTGGTTTGTAGTTGTATCAAATAAAACCGCTTCCAATGCATAGCCTGCAGGAATACTTGGTGTCAGATAACATATAAATATTTTATCTACTGCGCTGACTGCGTGAAATCCCCGGTTTTCCCGGTCAGCACCATTCAAATAAACGCTTATATTGTTTGATAAAAAAATACCTCGTCCACCCTGACCTAATAAACCTACACCACCATTGTTTAACGTATTAATAAACAAAGTTGCACTATTGCCTCCGGTTTTAGACAGGCAAAGAAGATATATTTTGGATGACATGGAAAAAACCTTTGGTGAGGTAAGTTCATCCCCTGATCTGCACAACAAATTGCTCTGGCTCGACATGGTACTCCATCCCGTTATCGCTGCATATAAAAATACTCCTGAGAAAAAGAACAGCAATACATGCATTCCGATACACTTACACATATAATCCAATACAGAGTTTTGGCATTATTCATTAACAATATCTCGAAGTCAGAATACAGAAGTCAGGATCCAGAAGTTAGGATTCAGGGGATTAGGACTATTATAATTTCACGAGTGAAAGTATGTATTTGAGTTCATTTTTCACATCTGAATCCTCGAGAACAGACTCTCTAATCTCTTCGAGTAGCAACTTCTTTAGCAATTGTTTGCAGTACATCAGATAATTATTAACTTCAGTTTCTTTAAGCCTCAGTTCCACTGCAATGCGCTTGCGGGTGAATTTTTCCCCTGCTTCAGAAAATAAATAATACTTATCGAATACTTTTAAATACGCATCTCTCTTATCGCTGATAAGAAGCTGGCGCATTCTGCTGATAGACCTGGTAAAAAGCGCGCGCGCCCATTCCTTGTCAAAATATAATGCAGGATCATTGTCAGCAGAATCACCCGATAATTCTAGATCTGCGCTATCAATAGATGTCTTGATCTGCTTTCCACCTCTTTTTTGCGCCTCACGCTTTTCTTTTACGTTCACTAAAAAATTATTCAGGCAAGCCTTCACAAATGTCCTGAACCTCCCCTTATCAGGTGAAAATGAGCTCACAAGATCTCTTTCCATAGAGTGCATAAAAAAATCCTGTGTCATATCCTTGGCTTCTTCATTTGATAACTTCCATTTAAATCTCATATATTTGTAGACAGGTTTCCAATATGCCGCGACAAGTCCCTCAAATTTTTCCTTATATTCTTTAGATGATCTGTTTTTGCAGCGAATGATCGTCGTCCATGCAGTTTCAGGAAAGTTCCACTTGTTACCGCCTATTTGAGTGTCACTTCCAGTCATATTTTGAATCATACCGCTTTAAACCCTCACCTCTATCAAAATAATGGACGTCTAGATATTTGACTCATCCACGCCCTTTGTTACGTATGATGAGTCAGAATTTTTAAAAGGCAAATGACAAAAGTCAAGTAAGCACCAAATGCGAAAAATCAAACTCTAAACACAGGCAAACAGTGGCATGAATTGGGGGATAGTACAAACTCAAACTCATAGTACATGGTCATACCTTTAAATTTAGGAATTGAATTTCGGTGATTTTTGTAATTTGGTTGCTATTTGCCATTTGCAGTTTGACATTTATGATTCAAGGGTTCGTGATTAAAAGTGTGCTTGAATCAGTATACATGTTACATTGACTTTGATTTACAATAAATCAGTTAATTAATATGATTTAGGCGATATGGCGAATCTTCAGGAATTTACAGAGTTTGTTGACAAAAACCGCATTATGGACGCGCAGGAATCGACACAGTTTTTCACTGAAAATATGGAGAAAATCAGCCAGTTTAAAACACTTGATGATTTTATCAAATTCCTTTTAGATGAAGGATATCTGCCGCTTTCACACCTTGTAAATGAATTGGAAAGCAACAACTCAGCAGATCTTATTCCTGATGAAGTACGCTCAAAATTAAATGATGACGCTCATAGATTCGGCAAATATGTGAAACTCCGCGAACTTGGCAGGGGCGGCAACAGCATTGTATACAAAGCTTATGATCTTACTTTAAAACGCCACGTTGCGCTGAAAATTTTTAAAGATTCAGCCTCTGATGATGAACAGCAATTCATAAAAGAAGCGGAAACAATAGCTTCCTTAGAACATCCGAATATCGTCCCGATCTATGAAATTGAAGAGATCCAGAACAATCACTTCATTGCGATGAAACTTATAGATGGAGTAACTTTAGACAAGCTGATAGGAAAAATTGACCAGCGTAAGTGCGCTGAGATTCTTCTTAAAGTATGCGATGCTGTAGATTATGCCCACAGCATGGGAATAATTCACAGAGATATCAAACCTCAAAATATTATAATAGATAAAAGCGACTGGGTTTACGTACTTGATTTCGGAATAGCAAAAAATATCAACACTGATCCAACATATACGTACCACATAGTCGGAACTCCACTTTATATGTCACCCGAACAAGTATCGGGTACAGACATCGACCAGAGATCTGATATCTATTCCTTAGGATCTACTTTCTACCATTGCCTGGCGCACAAACCTCCTATGAGAGGAGTAACCCAAACAGAGATGCTTGAAGAGCTCAAATCCTGTGAGTTCCCTCCCATAAGATCTGTCAATCGAAAGGTTGCCAAAGATCTCGAATCAATAGTAAGCAAGTGTATGTACAAAGAGCCTGAGCTCAGATATCAATCTGCTGATGAACTCAGATCTGACATCAAAAAATTTCTTAACGGTAACCCCATCTCAGCACGAGCCCCATCTTTTTCATACAAATTATCAAAATTCATTAATAAATACAGGGTCCATCTGCTGATTGTACTTGCAGTTTGCATCATCTCAGCAGCAATTTTTATACCCATATATCTGAAAAATCTTGGATCTGCCGAGACAGAAGGACAGGAAACCGGGAAAAAGAACGCGCAAAAACTAAGGCAGCTTGCAACTCCATCCTATGAAAGCGGATCGAATTCACTTTCTATCGCAGTAAATGCGCATGATGATCAGCTTAGAAAAAAAATATCCGGTTATTTTAAAAAAGCTATTGAAGATTTCACAACTGCCCTAAACATAGATAAAACCTACTCCCAGGCATATTTAAAAAGAGGGGAGACATTTATGCGAATAGGTAAATTTGATGACGCAATATCTGACTTCGGTTCTGCGATAGATAATGATCCAAATCTTAGTGGAGCATACTATCTAAGAATATTTGCGCAGCATCTTAGATTTGAAACGAGTTTTTACCTGCCATTGGTCCCAAGAGAAAGACTTGACAAGCAGCTTTTAATAGATGACTTTAATCACTTAAAAAATCTGAAAATACTGCCCGCAAAAATCAGCTGTGTACAGGGCATAATTAAGATTCACGAATTAAAATTCAAAAAAGCTGAAGAATTTTTTTCTGAAGCGATAAAAGCAGATTCGACATTCGCAGATGCATATTTTTTAAGAGGACTTTCAAGACTATTAAGATTAGGAAGATATGCAAAATCTGAATTACCTGAGATTTGCCAGCTTACAACCTCTGATTTTACAAAGGTATCTATTTATGATCCGAATAATATAAATCTGTATATTTATGCAGCTACAAATTTCAGATTAAATGGAGAAATAACTAATGCTCTAACTGCTATAGATGCCGCAAAACTTCTTGATAAAACAAATCTAAAAGTGCTATTGACAGAAGCGCTTGTGTATTTCTCAGGACGTGAGGATACGAAAGCTTTTGAAATACTGCAGCAAACAAAGACTTTTGAAAACAATATTACCAACAAAAAAGAACTCGCCGGCTTTTACTACAATAGAGGAACAATAAAATGGATGCTGAAAGAACGTGAATCAGCAGAAGCTGATTTTCAACAAGCTTTATCCACTGCGCCAGAAGATATAAAGGAAAATATAGAGTCTACCATAAAATCATTTAAAGAATCAAATAAATAATCCACATGTTTTATCAATTTGAATCTGCCGCATGAAACGTAACAACAGATTTCGAAGGAACCTTGAAGCTGAATCGCTTCTTGGATTCAACACCTGGAAGTTTCGCATTATGAGCAGAATCTGATGTATAACTTACCTGGTATTTTGAATCGGGTAGACCACTAATTCGAACCAGCTGTTCATCAGAGCTGGAATTTATTAATATCAGCACACCTTTACCTTCTGGAGACAAGAATGCCGTTGATTTAATAATCTTAGTATCAGAACTAGTTGCTTCTATTCGCTTATAACCGGGTCTTACACGCGCAAAAAACTGTTTCAAATAGCGACCATTCGGCAAGAGTTCGAAGTCAGTTATCTCATCATTTACCAGAAAAAAGTCCCCTCCGATTTTGGCGCGTTTTGTATCCTCATTAGTCCAACATAGCCCGTATTCGTTCCATTCCGAGCTATTTGCAATTGTGAGATCATAATAAATTGCCTCGGCAATCTGGAGTTTCTTTCCAAGCATCCATTCGGTCATACTGGTTGGGATGCCGAGTTTACTCGCAAACGACGCAATTTTTATCCGCTCATTAATATTATTATAGCTGCCATAAAGGTGATAGGTGGCAGCACCGAGATAGTTTTTTGCCTCTGTTTGCTCATATGCATCGAGAAACGGCGAGATGCGCCTAAGGTTACAGATATCAGGTCCGGCAATCTTTGATTTTATTCCCTCTTTCTTAAATCTTCGTCCTGTGGCAATTGTACATTCTGCAACTGATTCCGGAGTCCAGTTATTGTCAGGTCCAGGCTCATTAATTGTCCCCCAGTACTCAGGCTCAAATCCATACTTTTCTCTCAGATGTATTATTACAGCAGCAGCAAGTTCTGCATACTCGGCAGGTGATTTCAGCCATTCAGGTGTTGATTTCCTGTAATCATGATAAGTAAGATGGAAAATCATTTTTTCTCCACGGCTTTCAACCCTTTTTTTGAATGGCAGGATCATCTCTTCTATTTCATGATCAAGATCAGAAAATTCAAATGCGGACATGTTAATCTTATCAGAATCGCTATTGTCATTATCCGGCTCGACAAATCTGTTTACTCCCAAAAGCAACTTGTTAAGGCCCAGATCGAGGACAGCAGCATCCAGAATCCTGTCTCTTAGCCCGCTTTCTCTTGGGTAATCCTTGCTTCCTTTGATGAGCCTTGCTGCGTCTCTGTTACTCTTGCTGCTGGGAAAGTTCGAATTCGCGCCCCATCCTCCGATAGTTTGAAACTGTTTTTGTAAATCAATATCTATACGAATCTTGAATTCACCATTGTTTTCAGACAGATCAAAATCAACTGTAGTACTGATTAGCAAATATAATGAGCAGCCCATCAAAGTTAATTTAGATCTCACAAATTAATATACAGAAAAAAACATTAAGCCATTAATTGTAATGAGAAAAGGAACTTTTTTGTTTAAAAACAGAAATCAGTTAATTTGCTTTAACACTACTGTTCTGATCTCTTCCAAAGATATATCATTGAGCTCAATATGATGATAACGACTATGTTTTATCCCGGGTGGAAACGCTAAAAACTGCTTTATCGGTTTATTCAGTAAACCATCCAAAATAAATACTCCGTCGCCACCAGAGAACGCGCTTATGCTGCATAATCCATCCTGCGATACACTGACCTTTACACTTTTGACCGGGGATCCGTTTTCGTCAACACATTTCCCATGAAATTTAATCCCTCCCCTTTCCATCTTCACTGTAATCTGTTTAATCTGACCAGAAACAAGAGATTCGACCCTGACACGCTGATCAGGAAATCCTTCAGCAACGATGATCATGTCAAAAGCAATCCCGATCGGCGCCTCCATTAACAATTTTGCATACTGTATACAAAAAGAATCATTACTGCTGTCTAATTGCAGTCCGGATGGTACAAACAGATCAGGGATTTCGAGATAAGCGTATGCCCTTGGAACCATCGGATCAGACAATAGTTTTAAATCGATAATCGCAGGAGTAATAACAGTCAGATCTGCCTTTATTGAATCATCCTGTTTTGAAAGTACATAAATATATTTTTGCGAATAAACCAAACCTTTATATCGCGGACCCGGAGTGTCAGTATGTTCCCATCCACCAAGCGATCCTTGAGGAACATCTTTAATCGCGGTGCGGCAATATTCCTTTAGATTGCTGAAAGTTCCAGCAATCAGTGAGAGTTCAGCCTGCTGTGTGTCGTGAGAAGAATAATCGATTGTGATAGAATAATTTCCGTTTTCATTTGTCTGAGTTTTATACAAAGACTCACGATGTGAGTTATTAACGCTATTATTCACATTTAAACACACACACGGCAAAACTTTAATACCTATATATATCCAGGCATTTCTTATTGGAATACCATTTGCGTCTTTCAAAGTGCCTGCGCATGAAACACTTCTTTTCTGATCTACACACTGAATAACTTCAGGTTTGTTTTGCGCCTCTGACACACGTCCCGATTTTTGAATGCTATCCCTCTGATCTTTCAACTTATAATCATACTGCGTCTGTTTATCCTGATTATCTGAATTGTCGCCTGATCTAAACTTGAAGTAAAAAAAGATTATCCAAAACAGAGCTACAATGATGAGCGGAAACGCCAAGACTCTATATTGCTCTTTCATAAATCTGAATCCTTTACTCATTATTATATCAGATATAACTTCGTGAATCTATACAGATTTGTCAGGAAATTCATTAACATATTTGACGCGCGCTTTAAGATCCTGCTCAACTCGAATGGTTCATAGATCGTAGATCATGGAACAGCTGAAAGAAAATAGAAATCAGGATTCAGTGGTTGAGCTCTGGGGATGAGTCTATCAATTTCGCGACAGATCAATCAATAATTCCGTAAAGATCTTCTATATGCAAGTTCGGTTATATCTGAGGACAAACGCTATTATATTTCAGAAGTGATTCCATGAGGTTATCAGCAAAATCTTACCTGATCAGTATAAGATCGCTCTCAATTGATCATCAACCTGCAAATGACTCCCGTTTTCAAGTATCATACAATGACCGCAATATGAGATCTCAGCCAGCTGAGCAGTTCCCTTTTTAAAAACAAGTTTTTTGCCATGATCGCACTTACATGCGGATTCTGATGAAGCAGTTAATATCCCGTTAAGTAAATTTTTAATCATATCAGTATCTGTAACCGTATGATCCACCTTAGGAGTTGTACTCTTAACATAACTAACAAACTCAATAGTATCACAATCCTGTATCTTTGATAAAGCGCCTGAGTTATCAGCGCAGCTGAGAAGCCCGCAAAGAACACAGAGCATAAATCCATATTTCATATGCATATTACAGAAAAAATTGTAAATTCATTAAACTAAAATTCAAAGCAATCCGATCCAATTGACCAGCTGGCCCTTTAGCAGTCACTAATTTTCCCAATAAAATAGCGCCTTTAAATGGGCCATCAA
>JACQRL010000196.1 GCA_016206485.1 Planctomycetota bacterium
CTCACATACCAAGCAGCACTAAATAATTTATACGATTTATTTAAAATAGAAAGACCGATTCTTTTTCCCAGGATTTCAGGAACATTTCTTTTCAATGATGTTGATAAACAAGTCGTCGGTCATCTTCCAGCAATAAAATTAGTTAAGTCTGCAAATGCAACAGATTTAGACTTGGGTATGAGATTTATCGAATTACGCAACACTATGGATAAATTAATTAAAAAGGGAATTTCTGTGTCTGATTTATCTCAGGGAAAAATGATCATCGATAAAATGTTAAGTAAGGTGACTTCAAAAAGTAATCCTGAAATAGAGGAATTATCAAATATTGTATTTCCTTTCGGAGAACTTCAGGAAAGAAATTTAAGTTTCGTTGCGACCTTTCAGTCAAATATGAATAAGCTGGGGACAATTAAGAATGAACTAAACCCATTTAAGTTTCTGCATCAAGTTATTAAAATCTGACAGTCAAATCGAAAAGCGTCTATTTCTTTTCTTCCTGCGATTGTAATTTTGCAAGTATTTGCTTACTTTGTTCTGATGCGCTGGTTTCAGGGTATTTATTTATTATTTCATTGTAATAAGCAACTGCTCCCTTAATATTTTCTTTTCCTTCATAATACTTGGCGGTCTTCAACAGTTTTTGTGAAAGAAGGTCTCTGATTATCATTATCTTTTTCTTTGCAGATTCGACAAGACTGCTATTTGAAAATTCTTGTAAAACTCTGTTGTAGTAAAGTTCGGAATCTTTCAGCGAATCTACAGCATATTCGATACCCTTAAAGCGGTTAAAGTAAATTGTTCCGAGTTTGTATAGTGCCAGGTCGACGCTATTACTTTCTTTGTATCTTTCAATTATCTTTTGGAATTGAACTTCAGCTGGAATTGTCTCTCCTAATTCGATAAGGAAGTCTCCAAACCACATAATGTATTCGGCCGAATATGGCTCGTACGGATATGATTGTATTGTGTCTGTAAAATTGTCTATGGCGCTTGTCCTGGCTGTATACGGTATGAAGAGAAAGGATCTTTTGTCACCATTTTGAACGTGTGTCTTGCATGCATCATATTGGATTTTTTTAAATTCATCTATTTTTGGTGAGCTGGAGTAATGTTTTATAAACGACTTGCAATATTTGTAAACACTTTCCCAATCTTCATCTCTTTTTGAGCTTCCTATGAGCTTAATAAGCTCTTCTTGTGGTAAGATATTTTCTTCTTCTGGGGTATCTGAACCTGAACATCCGGCTATTGTAAGGAACAGTAATATTTTAATTACAAACTTCATATATTTTTTTTAAATCGGCTAATAATTTTGAAAGCAGTTCAAGAGGAATCATATTAGGGCCATCACTTGGGGCTGAGTCAGGTGATATATGTGTTTCCAGGAATAACCCATCTGCTCCAGCAGCAATGCCGGATTTTGCAATAACAGGGATCATATCTCTCATTCCTCCTGACTTTCCGCTTGCTTTTCCAGGAAGTTGTACGCTATGCCCTGCATCGATTAAAACCGGATATCCAAACCCTTTCATTATTGGAATAGCTCTCATATCGTTTACAAGAAATCCATATCCAAATGTTGTTCCTCTTTCAGTCAGAATAATCTTATCGTTTCCGGTTGATTTTGCTTTGTCTGCTATATACTGCATGTCCCAGGGTGATAAGAACTGCCCCTTCTTTATGTTTATAGGTAAACCGGTCTGCGCAGATTTTGCTACGAGATCTGTTTGTCTGCATAAAAATGCAGGGATTTGAAGTATGTCGGCAACTGAACTAACAGAATTAATTTCATTGACGCAGTGTACGTCTGTGAGAATTTTCACTCCGATTTTTTTCTTCACTGTTTCTAATATAGCAAGTCCATCATCCATGCCGGTCCCTCTAAATGATCCTTGTGATAATCTATTTGCCTTGTCAAACGAGCTTTTGAAGATGAAAGGTATATCTAATTTGTCACAAATTTTTCTGATCTTATCTGCGTGTATTAACGAGGAATCTAAGCTTTCAATCACACAGGGTCCGCCGATAAAAAACAGTTCTTTTCCCGGCTTAATCCCATATAAATTCATATAAGTTGCATTTTAGGCTCAATTCGTATAGAATCAAACACTTATGAATCATTTTATAAGTGTAAAAAACGCACTTAAAGAGCTCAAAAAAGGTCGAATGATCATACTTGTCGATGACGAAGAAAGAGAAAACGAAGGTGACATCGTATGTGCAGCTGATTTCATAACTCCAGACAAGATAAATTTTATGGCAAAGCATGCCAGAGGACTTATCTGTCTTGCTCTGAATCAGCAAATCTGTAAAAAACTTAATCTTCAGTTAATGGTGAGCGACCATAACAACAATACAAAGTTTGGAACTGCCTTTACTGTTTCAATCGATTCTGCAAAAGGTGTCTCGACTGGAATTTCTGCTGCTGACAGGGCTAATACGATACTTACCGCAATAAATGACAATGCAAAGTCTGAAGATCTGGTGAGACCAGGACATGTTTTTCCGCTTATGTATAGAGAAGGAGGAGTTCTCATAAGATCAGGTCACACGGAAGGTGCAGTTGATATGTGCATTCTTTCCAGATTAAAGCCTGCAGCCGTTATATGTGAAATAATGAAAGATAATGGAGAAATGGCACGCCTTCCAGATTTAATTGAAATGTCGAAAACATTCGATCTCCCAATCGTTTCCATTAAAGACATAATTGAATACAGAAGAAAGAATGAAAAACTCATCGAAAAGGTTACAGTAGTCAAGCTTCCGACCGAATATGGGTTGTTTAATGCACATTTGTATAGATCTATTATTGAAGATACTCTTCACCTTGTATTAACAAGCGGAAGAGTTGGTAAATCACAAGAGATTAATGAACCTGTTTTAGTAAGAATGCATTCGGAGTGTATAACCGGAGATGTCTTTGAATCGAAAAGATGTGATTGCGGTGAGCAGCTTGATATGGCAATGAAATTAATTGGGAAAGAAGGAGAAGGAGCATTCCACTATATAAAAAATCAGGAAGGAAGAGGGATAGGATTGGTCAATAAACTTAAGGCGTATGCACTTCAGGAAAAAGGATTTGATACGGTTGAAGCAAATCTGCAGCTCGGTTTGCCGGTTGATTTGAGACACTATGGTATAGGGGCTCAAATATTGTACGACCTTGGTATCAGAAAGATCAGATTGCTGACAAATAATCCGAAGAAAATTTATGGATTAAGGGGTTTTGGTCTCGAGATTGTGGAGCAGATCCCAATCAGAGTAAAGCCTAATAAATTTAACAGGAAATACCTTGTAACCAAGCAAAAAAAGCTTGGTCACTTACTTCAGGTAACCTAATCTGACCAGATCTCGGTCTGCTGAAATTCAAATGTTGTACTATTACTTCTTGTTCATAATAGAGCTAAATAACGCTGATTTTTGTTTGTAACCTTATAAATGATACAAGAGTTCTATTTTATGTGCAGGGAGTATATATCTTGATGGAAAATAGACTCGAGGATGATACAAGAACTCTTCTTGAGGATCTGCGCAGAGAGCTCACTCTATACCTCAGAAGACTCCTAAAAAGAGAAGATGATATAGAAGATGTCATACAAATTTCATTCATTAAATTATATAAAAGTGGCTATAACCTTGATTCCCAACATCAGATTAGGAAGGTCATCTTTACAATCGCTAAGAATACCGCCTTAGATAGAATCAGGTGGTATAAAAACAATTATAAGCTTTACGAGAAGCTCCAGCAAAATTCTGTCGAAATCAATGCGGGAGATACCAATTTATTGCGACAGGTTATCGAAGACGCATTGTTAAAAATTCCTATATCATATAGGAATATATTAAGACTCAGGCTTCAGTCAGGTTTCCAGTTTGATGAGATTGCTGAAAGATTAAATATACCGGTCAATACTGCAAAAGTTTATGCAGCAAGAGGGATCAAAATTTTAAAGAGTATTATTGATCCTGAATTGTTCGGGTAGGAGGAGTTATGGATTGTGATATTGTCAGGGATAAAATTGAAGAATACTGTTGCGAAGCTCTTGAACTCGAATCAAAAGAGGCAGTTGAGGAACATATACGATCTTGCAACTCATGCAAAAGAGAATACCTTGATACAAAACTGTTTATATCAAAATGTGAACAGATACTCAATGAGGATTTTTCTCCTGAAATTAAACAATCATTCGATATAGGTTCGTTTTTTCTCCGTTTTGCCTGGGTAGCGCCTATTTTTTTATTAGCGCTCTTTCTTGTTTGGAACCCCTTTGCAAGGACTGAGGAGTCATCGACTTTAGCAGTTAAGGATGAAGGAGGTGTTAAAACCTATATTGCTGAAGATGAAGGATCATTAGTTAAGGAAAATTTTTTTACTATCTCATTGTCAAAAAACTCAGTAATAAAAATGATAAAAGAAAATGAATTCGAATTTACAAAGGGATCAGGAGTTTTTCATGTAAATGGAAAAAAGTATCATGATAAAGGATTTGTTGTTCACACCAAATCTGGCGATATCAGTGTTAAAGGTACGATATTTTTGGTTGATGCTGATGCAGTGTCTGTTACTACTCTGGAAGGCCTTGTAATTTTTAATCATTTAGCTGGATCAACTGTTTCTGTAGGTAAAGATCAAATCGTTTGCGCTACTCCAGAGAAAGTTCAGTATACTGGTTCATATACAGATTATGGATATCTTTCGGATACGGTTGTAAAACTTAGAAACCAGCTTGCAGATTTAACAAACAAGAATAGAAACAATATTAGTAAGGATATTAATACTGATTTGATTTCAACTAGGAAGCAATTGTTAAAAGAAATGCTCTTGCAAATACCGTTGTTCAAAGAAAATGAATCTTTTACCAATGAGATAGCCGATTTTGATTGGAATAAGTTTAGAGAAACCATGATAAAATGCTCTGAAGTCTCATCGCGAATTTATTCTGAATCAAATAATGTCAGTGATATTGAGGTTTTGCACAAAATCAGTGAGGAGGTTTTATCAAAGATAGATATGTCGATTGTTATGAAAATGACATCTATTGAGTTACAAGCACGTAAGTTGAATCTTAATGAGTATGCGAGTTCATTATTTGTTGGTGTAGGGATGGCAATCCCAAATTCAGGTCTTTCTGATACTGCTTTTAATACTTTATTGGGTGTAACAAAGGATACATTGATTTCGCTTATTAACTCACAACAGCATGAGTCTGTTATCGAAGGTAGGATTTATTTTTTTGATCTAATAGAAGGATATGAAAATGTTTTGCAAGGTATGGGTCTTGATTCCCAGAGAAGTATCATGGGATCATTCATGCCAAAAGATACAGTATTGAATGGGAATCAGAAGAAAGAAGAAGATAAAACAGCGGATCTGACGACAAAAAGTCTTGTTAAACAGCTGAAATTAGATGGGTTACAGACAGAACGAATTAAATTGATAATTAATTCCTATTTGTCTTCTCATCCATTATCTGCTGACAGGCGGACAATAATTCTTTCTGAGATAGAACTATACAAAATAATAAGAGATTCAGGTATCCTAAATAGTTCTCAACTTGATAAACTGAAGAATTTAGACAGTATTTTTAATTTTAACAATATATCGATTAAAATGACAACAGATGGAGATCATTAATGAATTATAGATTACTTGTTTTTATTTCGGCATTGATCGCGGTTTTTGGTCTACTTGCAATAAAATTTCATAAATCAAATGAAACAAAAAGTACAATTACCGAAGGTGTACACATTTATGGCAAGTTGAAACAACAAAAAGAAATAATTCAAACTTCTGATAATGTGGTTCAATCAACTGAGATTGATGTTAAGCAGGAATACAAAGGGTTTCCCGACGGTAATATACAATTGCAACGTGATAGTTTAGACCAGAATTCTTCTGTACACAAAAAAAAGCTTTTTCGAGAAACACTTTTCAACTTATTTCCTGGTAGCGATGCTTTAATTGATCAAATTGTGGGGTTTGATTGGGCTCGTTTTTCGAAGGATATGGAGAAACTGTCCAGACTTGATGGAAAAGAACGTGAATTGGCTTTTGATAACGTTTTTGTCAAAATGAGCGAGCTTGGAGTTGATCAGAACCTTTTTATTAAAGTTATTGGTATTCATTTGCAAATAGAACGTGAACTAAGCTTACCTGCTGATTCGATTAGTATTTTTAGTATTCTTGGCGTACTACAAAGTGACAAAAATGTAACCGATGATCAATATGAAGCAATTCTTTCCTATTCAGAAAAAGTTTTGATCTCACTAAAAGAAAATACTAATTTTGATTTATATTTAGAAAAAACTTTAGCTGACACTGAGCTGCTAGAATCATATAATTCCTTCCTATCAACATTAGATGTTACACCAAGTGAGATGGATATAATTACTTATAAGAAGCATTTTTGGGCAAAGAAAATATCCGGATATGATGTAGAGAAAATTCGTGATATTACGGTAAAATCATTGAAACTTCAATTTAACCTGACTGCTCAGCAAGAAATGGACATTAAACATCACGCAAATCAATTTGCAATGCAGTACAAGGATAGTGTTACTTCTAAGGATAAAAAATTGTGTGAAATCAACCTTGTTCGAAGACTTATTAATAGCGGGATTCTTAATCAAGATCAGATAGAAAAATTAAAGGATACGGATAGATTAATCTACATGTGGATGGATTAGTCTGTTTTAAATTAATCCTTCTTTCCTATACCAGTTTAAAGTTTTTGATAATGCTTCATCAAATGGAGTCAGTTTATTCAGGATACCTGCCAGTTTCGCTCTGGTATTACTGCAAATCCAGAATTTCTTGTACAAATCTCGTAATTTGTCCTGATTGAACATTGAATCCCCCATTATGTTCCAAGTCGTTATGAAATCAAGCGCGATTTTAGGCTGGTAAATTGATTTCGGTTTTACATCAAGAATATTTGAAATTTTACTGCATAACTTCCGGAAACTGAAATATTCGTCGTAACAGACAAAAAATCTGTCATTTTTAATATTATGATTGGAAATAACATTAATAACGAAATTTACCAAATCTTCCACAAAAACCATACTGTAGTATCGTTGTCCTCCAAAGTCAGGCAGAATTCCTTTGGAGAGTATTTTGTAAATAATGAGCAACCCGGTATCTCTTGGACCAAAGATAACAGGAGGTCGGATAATCACCCAGTGTGGATGCTTTGTGACTTCTCTTTCTGCCGCAAGTTTACTCTGACCATACCATGAACCTGGAATATCGGGATCTTCTTCAGTTTTTTTCTTTAGTGTTTGACCTGATCCAGCGGCAGATAGGGAACTTATATAAATAAACTGTTTGGTTCCTGCTTTTATGCTGGCATTGACGAGATTCTTTGTCAGCATCCAGTTCCCCTTAAAGAAAGCATTTTTGGAATCGGCTTTAATTACCCCTGCAATATGGATTATACTATCAACTTGTTTTAGAATTGGTTCAAGTTTTTCTTGTGAAAAATCTGATACTACAATTTTGCACCCAAGTTGTTCAAGAAACCGTGTCTTGGAATTTGCTCTTACTAAACAGAAAAACTCCTCGCCTTTAGATTTTAATTGCTCAACAAGATGGCTTCCTACAAAACCGGTCGCACCTGTAATTGCCAGCATTTGTAATATGATATGTACTCATTTATTAAGGACAAAGAAATATTTTTGTGTGTTTCTACCAGCTGTTTTCAATAAGCTTTTTCTTTTTTTCCCACAATGTTTTTCTGCTTATTCCTAGTACTTTTGCGAGTTCCGTTATGGTTAACCTATCCGTGAGATTGCTATCGCTATTGATATATTCAGTATCAATAAATTGTTTTACCTGTGAATCCTCAATTACATCAGCAGTTATATAAACTGCTAACCTTTTAATGAGGTTTATTATTTCTCTTACATTTCCATACCAACTGTGATTTTCAAGGACCTTAATTGCTGCTGAGCTGAATTTTTTTGGATCAGAATCAGTAGTACTTGTAAGTTTTTTCAGATAATAATCAGCAATAGGATATATGTCTTCTTTTCGTTCTCTGAGTGATTTGATTGAAAAATTTAGGACGTTTAACCGGTAATACAAGTCTTTTCTAAAGGAACCTTTTGCAATAAGTTGTTTAATATTTTCGTTTGAGGCAGCGATGACTCTAATATCAATAAATGTAGGTTCTGTTGCCCCGATTTTGGTAATCTGCTTTCTTTCAAGTACATGTAGTAAAGTTGCCTGGAATTTAAGGTTCATTGATTCAATTTCATCAAGGTATAATGTCCCATTATTTGCTTGTTCAATCAGTCCTCTTCTGTCAACCAGTGCACCTGTAAAAGATCCCTTTAAGTATCCAAATAATTCACTTTCTATTAGTGTATCAGGAAGTGACCCGCAATTCAGATAGACAAAATTTCTGTTTGCCCTGCCGCTTTCATTATGAATCAGTGTTGCGATCAGGTCTTTTCCGGTTCCGCTTTCTCCTTCAAGAAGCACCGAATGATCGTTGCTTGATGAAAGGTATATAAACTTTTTAATTTCTGTAGTGTGATCGGAATCTCCTATAATTTTATCCATAACTGCGGTCTTGATCAACCCAAGTTATAGTCTGAAAACTGGTTCGAAACTAAGTGGTGTGAAATATATTTCGTTTCCACCGCTGGCTGCTTAGTGAGTAGAAAGTTTAAAAGAGTATTGTATTGCTGAATTTTGTCTTTCAATACTGTAATATTTGATGAAAATGTATTCTGTTTCATTAATAGGGATTTCAAATCTTGATGTTCCTTTATTTACAGACATTTCTTTTATAGTTACAGGTATTCCATTGAGATTGTGGTAAGCTGTAATTCCAAGGGTTTGTTCAGACTTATTTGAAACGTCTGCCAGTAAAAGAACTTTGTTTTTTATTGAGTTTGGGGAGATAAGAAAATAATCAACATCCTCCATATCATGAATTACTGCGTTAACTTCGTTTTTAGTTGATACTGTTGCAGCAAATTTATCGGTATCATTAAATTCGAGTGTGTCACCGGTCGTTCGGATAAAATAATCA
>JACQRL010000217.1 GCA_016206485.1 Planctomycetota bacterium
AAAGTTGCCCGCGCAAAAGTCCCGGACGGGACATGAATAAGCTTCTGTTTTTTCGTTGTATTCAAGTTGATAACTTGTAGATCATTTACTTTGACTTGTGAGAAACCAGTAGGATTTTCTGTATTATCTATTCCACCAGTTTCAGATTTAATTATTGATTTAAGATCACCCAATTTAATCACATCATCTTCAAATTGTTTATCTTGAATTTTTTTATAATCATTTGATTGAAGATTTATATCCTTCAGCTGTTCTTCGAGCATACTTATTCTCTGTTGAAGACTTTCCACTTCTGCATCTTCTGTTTTTCTCAATGCGAGAGCAAGTTTTTTAAAATCGTCAAATGAATCAACCTGAAAATCCTGCGCTATATTATTTGAGTTTTGTGTTGAATTTGATTCACACTTCGCAATTATTCCGACAATCAACAAAAGTACAATAGGCACCAATAACAACAAAATAAATCCAACGAACTTCCCTTTTATCATCTGTAAAATACACAAAAAACATATCCTTTTTGACCTGGTGGCAATTGATATGTAGTCGTTCCAACCAAAAGAAGACCATCACTTCTAAATCTAGTTACGTCAATTTCATATGATGATTTACTGTGATTTTCAACTCTTAGTATATAACCAAGATAGAATCCATAAGTATATGAATAAAGAGCGTAAAATTTGATTCCGTCCATCTCATACAAAGGATCATTCGAATATCTTATTACCTTTGCGCCGTCTAGTACTACTCCCATTCTCATTGCCTTGACCAACTCAACAGCAGTAATCTTGATCTGTGGTTGCTTCTGAGCGAATTCAATTTTCACTGAAAGATCTGGCTTCTCTTTAACACTCTCAATATAAAGTCTATAAAGTTTATCGGAGCTCCCAATAACATCGAAAAAACCCGATTTATCTAATAAAAGTCTAAGAAATAATCTGTTGCCTTTGGCGACAACTGACAGCTCATCACTTGCCCATCCACTTACAACCGTTTGCAATGAATTTTCTGGAAACTCTATAACTGTACTCGAATTCGATGATGAATCACAAATCAATTTAATCATAATCGCCTGGTTAGAATCAGTGTATAAAGTAATTCTGGCATTATCTTGTTTGTTTGTTTCTTGTTGCTGTCCAGTTAAAAGTAAAAATAGTAATACAAATATTATCATGGGAGCCTCTTAAACTTTTCAATTTCAGTGGTTAAATCTTGAATAGAAACTGCGCCACGAAGTATTTTGAAGTTCGTATTTTTTGAAAGCATGAGAGTAGGAAATACATCTATTAATGGATTCCTCTCTCCATTTATAAACTTAATATCAACACCTTCTGTATTTAATGATTGTAAATTTCGCTTCATCTCTTCACAAAATCTACACCCTTCCTTCACATATACTTTTAAAGATATTAATACACCAGACTGAACATACTCTGGACTCAAAACAAATGCGACAATTACAAATAAAGGAGCTAAAGTTTTAACCAAAATAAGTTTATAAACTTGCAAACACATACAGAGTATGACATTGACTAATAATGTCGCTAGGCAATAAATGCAAATGAATGTACTTGCAATCGCAAATATAGACAACGATAAATGTACACAAAAAGCCAGTGCAATAAAATATTCTATCTTAATCTTTTTATAGTTCATGATGAGAAGAGCTCCATAGAAAAGCAATCCCGCAAATGCCAGGTGGTTATAAAATCCCGAGGTACAGCTTTTGCATCCAGATAGTAATTTCAATGTAATGATTATTATCTGAGCAAAAAGTAGAAGAAGAATAAAATTTGCTCTCATTTTATTTCCCCATACCTGCTTTAACAGCATTTCCAAAATCAATACCGAAAAGCGCTTGAACTGCTGAAGGCAGGACTGCAAGAACTATCGCAGCTCCTATACACATAACCGCGAAGTCCCATTCCCCTTTTTTAATTCCCCTTCCAACTCCATACAAACCACAAAAGAGACTTAGAATGGGGAAAACCCATTTTACGATTATGTTAACAACAGACCCAAAAAGCATCTGAGCGCTTTTATCAGTGTTTGATTCTGCCTGCCCAAAAACTTGACCAGACAAACTTAATACAATAAGAAAAACGAGAAAAAGTTTTTTACACATAACATGGCCTCCTGTAAATATTTCAGATACTTTGAAAAAAGTGAAAGAAATTCTTAAAAAGATCCGACCTAGTTTCTAGACTACTAGACATTTGTATAGTATACTGTGATCTATGAATCAATGCATAACAGCATCTGTTACGTTCAAGAAAGGTGAACTAATCCCCAATTGGTTCACATACGCTGGTGAACAACATAAAATCGATCGAATTTTGTTCAGATGGAAAAAGAAAGAGGGGCATGAAACAATCTTCTACTTTGCTGTAGAGGCAGATTCTACCCCCTACTCTCTTTCATTTTCAACCAGAAACATGTCATGGTATATAGAACAAGAGGAAGCGTGTGAACAATAATTCACTTTCGAAAATCTTATTTCATATAGATATGGATGCATACTTTGCAGCATGCGAGATAGCAAGTCGCCCTTACCTTAAAGGTAAACCTCTTGTCGTAACAAATCATTACAGACACATCGTGCTCACAGCAAGCTATGAAGCAAGGGCGTTTGGAATAAAAACAGGAATGCCGCTGTATCGTGCACAACAACTATGCAAGACACTCAAAATAGTATTCGCTGACCCAGACAAATACATTTCAACTACAGGTAGTATTCATGAGCTGTTGTTAACGATCACCGATCGGTTCGAACCACTATCAATTGATGAAGTTATTATGGATGTTACACAAGTATCAAGTAATTACTGCGACGCTGCTAAACTTGCCTACAAAATAAAGTTTGAAGTAAAAAAACAAATCGGGGTGACGTGTTCGATTGGGATATCTCCATCACGATCAATATCTAAGTATGCTTCCGGTGTTAACAAGCCAGATGGACTTCATGTAATTAGTAAAAATAACTTTTGGAATGAGCTTAAAAATATTCCTGCATCTGAGATAGCTGGAATTGGCTCATCGACAAAATTACTATTAAAAAGTGTAGGCGTATATACATGTATCGATCTGCATAAATGTCGAATAGAGATACTTCTCAAACTCTTTGGACAAAACGCATTTCATTTGAAGTCTTTGATTCTGAATGATGCGGTCAAAACTTTCTATGACAGGGAAGCTGCAAAATCAATAAGCTCATCTCACACTCTGATAAAAGATACTGATAACATTGAAATTCTCACATCATTTCTAGAATTTCTTGTTTGGAAGGTATCAGATAAACTAAAAATGGAGGGTCTTACAGCTACAGAAGTTTCTTTGTCAATAAGATATGAAGATTTCACGCATTCTAATCATTCAACAACGCTGAAAGAACCTGTTAACTCCACTTCCATGCTTTATAATATAGGAAAGGCCATACTCTCCTTTTATTTACCATTAAAAAAGAAAGTACGGCTATTATGCTTCAGAGTTAAATGTATAGAACCTCGATACAAGCAGCTTACATTTTTAAATATGCAAAAAAGCTCTAGATTTGAAGTAGCATGCCAAAAAATAAACAGGAAATACGGAAACTTCACTGTAAAACCAGCCATGGTTATGCTTTTTGAGGCCTTTGGTAAGCCAGAAAAAGTGATCCCCCCTGTTTTTACGGATATATATGGAAAAACTTACAGAGCAACAAGGTAAGATACTTAGATTTATAAAACAATTCATCGAAACATACGAGATTTCACCTAGTATTCGGGAAATTTCAGAAAAATTTGGGTTTAGGTCGACAAAAGCAGTTCAGGATCACCTTGCGGCAATTGAGCGAAAAGGTTATCTGAAAATGTTGAAGAAAAAAGCCAGAGGTATTCAGATTATAAAACATGGAATTCCGTTACTAGGATATATACAGGCTGGAGTTCCAACCGCAGAAGACTTCAGCTTAGACGACTACATAAACATAGAATCAGCTGAAAATATATTCGCTCTCAGAGTAAAAGGAGATTCAATGCAAGATGCGGGAATAATAGAAGGGGATTTATTATTAGCAGTCAAAGATCCAAAAGTGATAAAAAATTATGATCTGGTTATAGCTCAGCTCAACAATGAATATACCGTTAAATATTTTAAAAAAGAGAGCGGAAAGGCGTGGCTTATCCCGGCAAATAAAAAGTACAATAAAATAGAGATCAAAGATGACATTATTATAATCGGGAAAGTCCTGTCTGTTGTAAGACAGTACAAATAATCGGGGCGTAGCTCAGCCTGGTTTAGAGCGCTTGGTTCGGGACCAAGAGGTCCAGGGTTCAAATCCCTGCACCCCGATTCTTATGCCACCAAATTTTGACAATACATAAAATCATAATGAGCAATACCAGTGAAGTTACACTAAGGTTATGAGGACTTTTTATTTCCGTGATTCTTGTTGAACCAAAACAAGGTTCAGGTTTTTTCTTAGTTCTGGAAAAACTCTGTTGAGGTGAGCTTGGATTCGGATTTAAATTTGAGTTTGCAGGAGGAGGAGGATCAGGAAAAAAAACAGGGGGTGTAGGGACTTTCGGATTTGCTCCCTCCTCAAACGTGGTTGCAGAGACAGGTCCTGCTTCCGGCGAACAATTACCAGAAGAAAAGCCCTGAATTGTATAAAAGTATGTTGTGTCTGGAAGTAGACCACTATCTACATAATTGATATTACTTCCGGCAATTTGTGAAACTACTTCATAACTCCCATTTATTGTTCCAGATCGCTTTATAGTGTAGGAAGTAATTCCACTTTGTAATTCCCATTGAATTTGAATTTCGCTATCAGATAATGGAGTTAATTCTAAATTAGCCGGCGGAGGCAAAGTTCCAGCAGCAGTTACATTTACTGTAGAAGTGTTTGAAGGAACTGAATAGATTGTCCCTGATGATGAGTTTAAAAATGCCTTTATTCTGTATGAAACTGCGGTTGTCGTACAAGAAGGAGTTGGTGGGATGTTAGTTGTAGAAGATGATGAGGCAGTTCCGTTTATAGTCGTTATAACTTGAAACGATCCAGACCCTATTTTTCTTTCAATTACAAAGCCATTTGCGTTGGCAGAGTATGGAGACCATGACAGCTGGATATTCGATGCATTCAGCGTTGCCTGAAAATTCTGTGGAGGAGGTACAACGGGAGATGCGCCCGGATCAGGCAACGTGACAGTAGTGCCTTGCACCCAAGAAGAATATACGGGATCGTGAATAGCTCTCACTCTCCAAAAGTAAGTTGATTCCGGTTGCAGCTCATTAATAATAATTTGATAAAGAAATAATGGGTCGTTGACATATTCCGTACTTTCATCAGAAAAAATAATAGATCCAAATGATTCATCTTCTGATAATTCCACGCCGAATGAGGATGGTGTCTGTAGCGAAGCTCCTACTTCAGAATAATCCCAATGCCAACTGATTCTCACATGATTTGGCCCTGTACTAATACTAATATTTTCCGGCGGGAAAAGAGCATTAGTCTCTATTTCCACTGAGATTTCACCTGACGGGATAGAATATGAAATTAAAGCTTCACCAGAAACTTCAACTTCCGAAACTGTTATTACTCTATATAAAATTTCCTGAGTTGTCAATCCAGGTATTATAGTCGACAGATCATCCGTAAATACTGAAGCACTAGGAGATGAACTATTTAATACCCCTATCTGCGCGTAACTTTCACCATAATTGATACTTCTTTCAAATATATAAGAACTCACAGAAAGAGTTGAATTCGGTGTGAATTCTAGTGTAACTTGTTGTGAACTGCTGTCATATAAACCTTGAATTTCATTTAATGGATTCGGTCTGAATACAGCCAAGCTCTGATTAGTTACGATCTGGCACGATATACCACCAAAATATGAAAAAACTGCTATTACATCATCAAATGATTGGATCAACGAAATTAATACCTCAGCATCACCTGAAATTGCAATTCCCATTCCATCCACTGGGTCAATTACTACTGATCCATCTGTACCAACCAAAGTGCAATAAATATCAGCATTTTCATCTTCATTTCGATAATCTGTCCAGAAAACAAAGAAAACTGCACCGTTAAATTTGATCAAAGGAGCAGTTTGAACACCGATTGCAGAACAGATAGTAGCAGCTGGGGGGAGTGACAAATCGGGGTCCAAAGATGATTCTATCTTTTGAACAGCAATATCGCTATTGCTATCGAAGGCTATGAAAAGCTCATCATTTTTCAGTGCAATGCTTGGGTGATGCTGTCCATCATCACTTGATAAACCTATATTAGTCGAATAAATTTTCGAACCAGTGTAATCATATTTTACAGCAACAATATCAGCATCACCACCGGAATCAGTTTCGTATGCTAAATAGATTCCTTGTTCACCAGAAATGATGTCGTAATTGGTTTCATCACTAGTATTTGGTCCTGTTACATTAATTCCATTAGTTGCATCGAAATTTGGATTAACAATCCCATTTTCATCAAAAACAGTAAAAAAAATATCTTTAGTGGGTGCCCCATTGTCACTCTCCCACGAGGAAATAAAATGATTATTGCTAAAAGTATTACTGATGAGTCGTAAGCTATCCTTATTGCCAGGATCATTTGAGAGGATTTTTATCCATCCAACATCACCGCTACTCATGACTGAAAGTGCGACAACCTCGGTATTTGGTGAGGTCACACGTTTTCTTTTACAAACAATCACGACATCAAACAATTGGTTTAATCTGGATGCGATAATGGGATCGGAGTAATTATAGTCGGGATCGGGAGATAAAACTCTTTCCCACGCTTTTGATTCCAGTGAGATATCATATCTGGAAATTATTATTGAATCTACCCCATCAACACGGGACTTCCAGCAGAACACCATCCCACCCGGAACCATGCAGACACCGGGAATATCAGATGGTCCTGAGTAAGTTCCCAGCAAGAGATTTTCATCAAAAGGCATTAATTGAGATGTATATAGAATTCTTCTTGAAAAAAATCTACTATCTGCCCCAGTAAAATTTGATCCCACAACAACTGCTCCCTGGAAATTATCTGATATTGCATTATGAGCGGTAACTTCATTTATTATGCCAAAATTGAAAATTGGATCTGAAATATTCCATTCAGGTTCACTTACAGTCAAAAGAAAATACGCTACAACATAAAGCAAAATCAGGTTTCTTTTCATGGCTTTACTGAAATAATCAAAATTTAAGCAAGATAGTTTAAATCTATTACTACCTATGAGCTATCTGATTCAGTTTAAAATGTAAATAAAGCCTTTATAGATGTATTTCCTAAGATATACTTTCGTCAATATGCCTAATACTATTGTGTCAAGCAAACTTGAAGAAATTAATGAAAAGGTGATAAATGGAGAGCGTATATCCGATGAAGATGTTGATATTTTATTTAAATCAACCGATCTTGTTACTCTTGGGAAAATGGCTGATGCTGTCAGAAACAGAATTCACCAAAACAGTAAAACAGTCACATATATAGTAGATCGTAATATCAACTATACAAATGTATGCGTTGCTTATTGTGATTTTTGCGCGTTTTACCGCCCTCCTAAACATTCAGAAGGATATGTTTTGTCAAAAGATGCATTAGCTAAGAAGATTGTAGAGCTTAAAGAAATCGGCGGAATACAAATACTTTTGCAGGGAGGACATAACCCCGACCTTAAACTTGAATGGTATGAAGACCTTCTTTTTTGGATCAAGCATAATTTTGACATTCACATTCACGGGTTCTCTCCTCCAGAAATTGTACACTTTGCAAAACTAAACAGGCTTCCAGTTTCTGAAGTATTGACCAGGCTAAAAAAAGCCGGGCTTGATTCATTGCCGGGCGGTGGGGCGGAAATACTAGGTAATCAGATTCGTAAAGAGCTTGCGAGAAACCGTGCCTCAGCAGATGAATGGATCGATGTAATGAGAGCATGGCACAAGCTTGGTGGTAAATCATCATCAACAATGGTTATAGGACACATTGAATCAATCAAAGACAGAATCGAACATCTCAACAGACTAAGACAGATTCAGGATGAAACCGGCGGATTTACAGCATTTATTTTGTGGACAATGCAAACAACCAACACTGGATTAAAACATATTCCTACACTTGGTTCTTATGAATATCTTAAAACTCTTGCAATTTCCAGGATTTATCTCGATAACATTGAAAATTTTCAATCTTCATGGGTAACGCAGGGAATGCAGATTGGCCAGATTGCATTGAAATTTGGGTGTAATGATATGGGTTCTGTTATGATGGAAGAAAATGTAGTTTCAAGTGCAGGTACGACATTCAGAACAAGTGAAAAAGAACTCAGACAATTAATAACTGAGTGCGGTTATATCCCAAAAAAAAGAAATTACTATTACAAAGTCATTGAATAAACCCCGTTAGTGTCAATAAATTCAGAAGAAGTTACAAAGCGCTATCTCAATCTCAAAGATGAGATTGAAAATATCAGTATAAAAACAGGAAGAAAAGGGAATATCAAGATTGTAGCGATAACAAAATATTTGTCAGATACAGATTTTGCGACATTAAAACAGACTCCAATACGCGAAATTGGAGAAAGCAGGATACAGACTGCAGCTAAGCGCTTCAATTTATGCAAAGATTTTAAGTGGCATATGGTTGGACATATCCAAACCAATAAAATAAAAGATCTGTTGAATATCTTTAGCGTCGTACACTCAGTGGACAGAACTGAATTGGTATCGAAAATTCAGTCTCGACTTAACGATACCGGTAGGCATCTCGAGTCATTCATCCAGGTAAATATTTTTAATGAACCGCAAAAATCCGGAGTATCTGCAGATAAAGTAGATGAGACTATCTGTTATTCTAGAGAACATTGCAAAAATATTAAACTTGTTGGACTTATGTGCATGGCACCATACGATGCAGACGATGAGAAAATCCGCGAAGGTTTTAAGCAGTTAAGAAAGTTGTCAGAACAGCATAAATTACAGGAATTATCAATGGGTATGTCTAATGATTATAAAATTGCTATTGAAGAAGGTGCCACTATTGTAAGAATAGGTAGATATTTATGGAATCACTGATACCTCCATTACTTGCTGTAGTCTTGTGTTTTATTACAAAGAGAGTGCTTATATCGTTACTAGCAGGCATATTGTCTGGGATCGTGATATATTCTTCCCTTGATCCAACTAAACTTGCAGAATCTTTTTACAACCTCTTACTCGGTTATAACGAAACAACAAATGATTTTTATGGAATCATTGTTGACAGAGATAAACTCCTTATAATTTTTTTCACTCTTGCGTTGGGGGGAATATCCGGGGTTTTAAGCGCGTCCAGAGGGATGCATGAATTTATTACTCTTATCGGAAGGCGATCAAAAGGAAGGATAAGCGGTCAGATAATCTGCTGGTTTGCAGGACTCATAGTGTTTTTTGACGACTATGCCAACTCTCTTATAGTAGGGAACAGTCTCAAACGATTCACAGACAAGGCAGGCATTTCACGTCTTAAGCTTGCTTACATAGTTGATTCGACTGCGGCTCCAATTGCAACTCTTGCAATTATTTCAACATGGGTAGGTTATAAAATTGGAATTTTAAACGATTCGCTTCAAGCAGTAGGGAGTAATATCAGTGGATTCGAATTATTTCTGATGACTATACCATATTCGTTCTACAGTATATATGCACTGATTTTCATATTAGTAATTGCAATCTTAAACAGAGATTTCGGTCCAATGTATAAATACGAAATAGATCAATTAAAAATTAAGAATTCTGAAACAAATAACGTAGAAATAAATAAAAAATGCGTACTAATTTTTCTTCCAATAATAATTACCCTTCTTTCCACGCTGGTTGGTTTGTACATAGATGGACACATAAATAACAATAATGAAACTCAATTGTGGAAGATCATTTCTGCTGCAGATACATTTAAAATCTTCGCGTATGCAGGAGGAGCAGGACTACTTCTGACAGTATTCATGAATTGGGCATTAAAATATGATAATATGCGTGTTACTGCAGCTTTTGCTGTAAGAGGAATCATTGTGCTTCTTCCTGCTGTTTCTATTCTGATAGCAGCCTGGGGCATCCAAAAAGTTTGTGAGCTTGTTGGAACAACAGAATTTATCAAAACATATGCGACAGAGAGTGTACCTGTGATATTTCTGCCCACAATAATGTTTATACTTTCGGCTGTTACTTCATTTACAATTGGGACGAGCTGGGGAACTATGGCAATATGCACTCCACTTGCAATTTCAACAGCGTGGGGATTGACTCCTGATGAATCACTTCGCATAGCAACGGTGGGAGCAGTGCTTAGCGGATCAATCTTTGGAGATCATTGTTCCCCGATTTCGGATACTACGATTCTCAGCTCTATGGCTTGTGATGTTGCCGTTATGGATCACACAAAAACCCAAATTTTATATGGCATTGTGTGCGCTGTTTGTGCGATCTTATTTGGCCATCTCTTGACGAGCTTTGGAATTTCACCTTATATCTGCTATCTTATCGGTATTCCATTCTTGATTGCAACAGTTCGAGTGATCGGGAAAAAGGTAGAACTTAAATAATCTTTCGTACAATACACAATCTATGAAAAAAAGAGCTTTAGTCGGAATGTCAGGCGGAATCGACTCTTCTGTAGCCGCATATTTGCTAAAAAAACAAGGTTATGATGTTATCGGGGTATTTATGAGAAATGGAGTCGAGGTTGAGGCATCTAATCAAAAATCCTGCTGTTCTGTTGATGATGCCTATGACGCAAGGAGAGTTGCTGACATGCTAGGGATTCCATTCTATTCGGTTAATCTTAAGAAACAGTTTAAATCAATAATTAACTACTTTGTAAGCGAATACGATAAGGGAAGAACACCAAATCCATGTGCAATGTGTAATAGATATATTAAATTTGGGGAAATATTCAGGTATGCAGAGACATTAAAATGTGATTATGTCGCTACCGGACACTATGCAAGAATACAAGATAATAAAGGAACTGCACAACTTTTAAAAGGGATAGATAATAAGAAGGATCAAAGCTATTTTTTATTTGATATCGATCGAACAAAACTCGGCAGAATACTAATGCCGATCGGAGATTATACTAAAAGTGAGGTTAGGCAGATCGCTGAAAGAGAAAAGATTCCGGTTGTAAACAAGCCGGAAAGCCAGCAGATTTGTTTTGTTCCCAGCAATGATTATAGAAATCTACTAAAAACCGAAGCTATTCGTCTGCTGGAAGGACCAATTAAAACTACTGGTGGACGCACTGTCGGAAAGCACAATGGGTATCAATTCTACACAATAGGACAGAGGGAAGGACTTGGTGTGAGTTTAGGAGAACCGATGTATGTTGTGAATATTGTACCTGAAGAAAATCTCATTGTAATTGGAAATAACGATGATCTCCTTGAAAAAAATGCCATCGTCAGACAAATCAATTGGTTGAAGGAGATGCCGCAAAAGTTTGATTGTTTTGTCCAAATACGCTACAACAGTGAACCAGAACCTGCAGTAATTGAGCAGACAAATATCGACTCCTGCATTGTCAGTTTTAAGAACAATGTCAGGGCTGTCACACCGGGGCAAGCGGCAGTCTTTTACAGTGATCAAGTTGTGCTTGGCGGAGGATGGATAGAAAAATCAAGGTTCAAATCTACAGAAAAGTCGTAAACTGAAATCCGAATTTGTCTCCCATTCTAACGGCGTGTCCCATTGCTTTATGCTTTCCATTAACGTATGCCTTAAGTTCGGCATCAACATTTTTCTCAAACCTAATTACATCGCCCTCTGACAAAGTGCTGATTTCTTTGAATTCAATCTGCTTGTTTGCGATCTCAACTGAGAGAGAAAACTCGACTCCATTTGCTATATCGCTTACTTCCTTTTCATCGCTATTTTCTATTTTTACAAAGTCTTTGTCTTTTGCATCAAGCAACTTTCCCATTATTTTTACAGCTTTCTGACCCTTTCCAACCTCACCTAACTGTCCCTTAAATTTTCTTTTTCCTTGAACGGAAACTGTGACTGAATTTTTCGTGCCATTTTCGAGTCTCAGAACAGTTCCAGATTTGATGGCAATGAGATCTTTTACTGTCATTGGATATTCGCCAATATAACAATTAAGATTGAAGTATGTATTTTCAAAAATTTTAGTTGTTACCTGTCTTGTTTTTGAAGTAAATGGCGTGGACGATCCAGAAACCTGAGAAAGAAGTCTATAAACAATTTCAAGAGGAATTGCAATACTAATCAGTCCCTTACTTTTTGCAGTTATAAATTCATACGATACTGATATTACAGGTTCAGTGGCAGTGAGTATGCTTATAAATCTGGGGTTTGCCTCTCTGGATGAAATATTATATTTCGCGAAATAGCCTGCTTTTGTACTTTCTGTCATAGTCTGCATCAACCTGTCTAACACACGATCTGCTACATCCCATTCAATATCAGTCAGGGGTCTTTCGACGAGGTCGGCAACTTCTTTGGATGAACCCAGTATTCTTTCAATCATTGGAAAGACAGATCCTGTGCTAAACTCAACTATTGTTGAAACATGAAACCCCTCCACATCAAGTACATAGAGACAGGTAGGAACAGGAAGAGATTTCAGGAACTCCTCATAGTTAAGCTGCTCAACTGCAACAAGCTTGCATTCAACCATTATCTTTAAAAATGACTGAAAATTTGCCCTGATAAATTTGGAAGTCGATTCAAAAACATTCTTCAATGCCGCAAGCTGTTGATGCGTCAGTTTATGCGGTTTTTTAAAATCATACGATACGACTTTCTTCTTGTCTTTGACCTCAGCTGGTTTAACATCCTGTTCCCCAAGCGTCTTTAGAAGTTCATCTATCTCCTTCTGAGACAGGATTTTTTCTTCACCCATTCTTCTTTGAAAAAAGATTTCCCTTATTCGACTGGTACCATTCCTTCCACTTATTTATTGAATTCGCATTGCGTTTCGAATCAAGCCTGTAATCATATTCAAAGGAATCTCCCCCAGTTATTTTTTTGAGTGAAACAATTGCAAAGAATTTATGATCATCTGCTTCGCTCGAAAGAAGCTCGATAAAAAGAACTGCTCCAAATTCATTCCTACATTCGGTCAGCGCATCACCCAGCTGAGTTTTAAGAGCCTCTTCAACATTTTTAAAGGCAATCTCTTCAAGTATTTTTGACAGCTGGTAATCCTTAGTTTTTGAAACGATATCGATAATCAATGTTCTAAGAATCAGATCTTCAAGATTGTTCTTCAACCCAAATGTTATCTTATCAGGCGGCAGCATAGAGACTAATTTTTTCAATTTATCTATATAGCCCCAGTCAGTAACATTGGTTTTCATTTCTTCCAGTAAATAAGGAAGAATAATGTCCGCCTTTTCTTTGTACTTTTCTGACACCGATTTTATCGATTTTATATCATCCTGGCCTGCAGATCTAATTTTAGCCATTTCCTGCAATAGATCCGGAAGAATACTTTTTATGTCAAAATCAGTAGCCGTTTTAGATGTGCCTTCCAACTTTAAAGTTCTTTTTTCGAGATCTACATAGCTGTTCCTGAGCGATTGAAGCTCCAATTTAAAAGAATGTATTTGTGTAAGTAAAGTTTTGACAGAATCTGCCAGTTTGCCTATCTGTTCCTGAGCGATTTCCTGCTGTGTCATAAGTTTTGAAATCTGATGAGTATGTTCCTGCACTTCAACACTTAAATCCTGCTCATTGGATGCGCATCCAATGAGAAGCTGGATAATAAGGACAACAACAGATGCTTTTAAAACAAGAGATGAATCTCGCAACATACATTTCAAATTATATAACAATTTACATTTCCTCATATTTAAAAGACGATTTCTACGTTTGCATCCCTACCTTTATTTTTCGTCACTTCCCCTACTATAGAGCAATTGAACCCCTCTCTTTCTATATATTTTTCAACTTCCAGTACAACACCGCTTTCCACTATAAACATAAAACCCACTCCCATATTAAATGTCGAGATCATTTCACTAATATCAATATTGCAAGTGCTGATTACATATTTAAATATCGGGCTGACGTTCCAGCTGCCGTAATAAACAACTCCTTTAAGCGACAGTGGAATAACTCTGGATAAATTTTTATATATTGATCCTCCGGTTATATTTGCGCCTGTTCTTAGCGACTTACCAAATTTTGAAGCAAGTTTAAGCACCAATTTTGAATAAATGAATGTCGGGGTAAGCAGTTCATTAATGATAGGTTTTCCATTGATTTTATCTGACATTTTAATCAGTCCGCTATGCACTGCTTTTCTTATGAGTGTAAAACCATTAGAATGTAATCCACTGGATGCAACGCCAATGATTTTATCTCCATATTTCACGTTAGCGCTTATCATGAGTTTGTTTCGCTCAGCGATTCCGACTACAAAACCTGCCAGATCAACGTCATTATCTTCAGATGGAGATCTGTCAAAAACCGGATGTATCGCAGTTTCTCCACCCACCAGCCGCATATCACAATATTCACAAGCCTTTTTGATACTTTTGATAATTTTGAGAAAAATTTGTCCAGATATTCTCCGAGTTGAATAATAATCCATGAAAAAAAGAGGTCTTGCCCCACACGTTGCTATATCGTTTACATTCATAGCAACAAGATCTTGTCCAATCCCGGACAAAATATTGTATTTAAGCGCGAGCCAAATTTTAGTTCCAACACCATCTGTAGATGATATCAAAACCGGATTCTGGTAACGCTTCTTAACACTTGAAAGATCAATTACAGATGCAAAGCCCCACTCAGGATTAATTTTCCTTGTTAATGAGTAGATCTGCTTTCTGTTTATTCCACTTTTTGAATAAGTGAGCATTTATTTTTTAAAATTTGAACTTAGCCGGTTCATCTTCCGGAATAACAGGATATTTGTTATCCCAGCAGGCAAAACAAGATTTAGTCTTAATAACCTTCTTCATTCCATCAAGCGACAAATAACGCAAAGAGTCCGCGCAAACATACTTTGCAATCTCATCGAGAGATTTTGTATTTGCAATGAGCTCATTAGGATCAGGAAAATCTATACCGTATACGCATGGATACTTGATAGGAGGGCATGAGATCCTGAGGTGAATTTCCTTCGCGCCGCTCTCTCTTAAAAGATTTACTCTGTTTTTAACAGTATTCCCTCTGACGATTGAATCATCAACAACTATTATTTTTTTCCCTTTAACGACGCTTTTAATTGGGCTGAGTTTTATTCTTATATCTAATTCTCTTTTTATGGATGATGGTTCTATAAACGTCCTGCCAACGTAATGATTTCGAATGAAACAAAATTCAAATGGTATTCCTGCCTCGGTTGAATATCCTAAAGCAGCTGCATTACCTGAGTCGGGAACACTTGTAACAATATCTGCAGCTACAGGTGATTCCCTTGCAAGCTCCATTCCCAGCTCTTTTCTCACATCATTGACGGTAATTCCATTAAAGTGGCTATCAGGTCTGGCAAAATACACATATTCGAATCCGCAAAAGGAAAGTTTTGGTTTTGAATATTTCAAACTGGATAGGCCCTTTTTATCGATACAAATCATCTCTCCGGGTTCCAAATCCCTTACAAATTTGAATCCGGTCACATCTAATGCGCATGGCTCAGAAGAAAGCGCATATGACTTATCAAGTTCGCCAAGACACAAAGGCCTGAATCCGTTTGGATCTCTTAAAGCTATGAGCTGTTCATTTGTCATTATAATAAGAGAAAATGATCCTTTGATTATCTTAAGAGCGCTTTTCAGGGCAGAAAAGGCATTTTCTTTTCTAAGAGATGCCACTATCCAGAGTATTAGTTCTGTATCGCTTTTCGAATGGAAAATTACAGGGGCGATATACCCTTTTTTGTCAAAATATTCACCGCGCAGCTTCAGCGAATTAGTAAGGTTACCATTGTGTGCGATTGAGATCTGTCCGTATGGAGTATCAGCTACAATGGGTTGGGCATTGATTATATCGCTTCCGCCTGTCGTTGAATATCGCGTATGTCCTATACAAAAACTCGATTGAACTTTGAACTGATTGTCCTCGAGTACATCCTGCACCAAACCTCTCTTGATGCTGCGACTTATTTTCCCACCGTTTCGAAAGGCAATCCCCACGCTCTCCTGACCCCGGTGTTGCAGTGCATACAAACCGAGCTTAGTGAGCTCAACTGCTTCCTTATGATTATATACACCAAATATTCCGCACATGTAAGTACCAATTCTTCCACATATTATCAGGATTGCAAGAGTTATCCTGTTTTTGATATATACAATCAATAATGTTTCGGTAGATCTACTTCAAGGATTCTTGCAAACAGAATATGAAATTGCGTATACAAGAATTATAATAGCCAAAGCGATATACAAAATAGTGTGGTTCGAGAACAGTACAGTTGTGTTGTAAAGAACTAAAAGCGAAACAGCGAGCATCATAAACGATGTCAAAAGATTTGCAAGAAAGCTTTTCCCCTTTGCAAACAAATATATATACGGTGTGAAAACAAGTAAAAGTCTAATTATTTACCTCTACATGTCTGATAACAAAATTATTTTGCTGATCGATCGCCCTTATGATAAAAATATTTACGCCTTCTTTCAGCTTACCCTTCAGCTTTATTTCAACCTGCTCTCTGCTGGCATCGAACAGGCTATCGTTCGGTGAAACTTCTTCCCAAGATGAGGAGTTATTGACCCTGTAGCTTACCTGTTTTAATCCTGATCCATTGTCTATTGCAGTTATCTTTATTTTCGAATCTCTTTCAACTCTTATCTCCAAGGTTGGGGGCGTATTATCAACAATGAACACGGGACTTACAATCGTAGAAGTTCGATAGCCGACCGGATTGGTTATTCTATCTGACACAATCACTTTAAGGTGATACTTGCCATCCGGTAAATCCTGAGTATTAATATTTAAACTCGGAGTGTTAACGGGCTTATCATAGAGAGGAACCCAATCCTTTTCCTCAACACCTTTAATCATTGCCTCAAAATCCATTATGTCGCCATCCAAGTCCTGCGCCATTACTTGTACCATATATCTAGTCGGCTGACCCGGCTGGATTACTGGCTGAACCATCAGATTTTGAACACTTGGAGGATTATTAAAGACAGAGTAGGTAAGTGTTACTCTTTCCAAGTAGGAACTCGGATCAGGAAATTTGACCTTGAATTGAATGAACTTTCCAGGAGGGCTAGATATCTTCCCATAATTTCCGACTATCGGGTTTGTCCAGTTTGACCAGCCTCCCTCTTTCGGGTCATTGGTATTTCCGGTTCTTGTTTCAATTGAAAGCTGTCCGGAACAGCCGCAATTTATAGAAATCCAGTTAACAAACTTCGCTGCATCAATTACTTTCGAGACATACTCACCTGTCGGGTTTTGTGAGTTTTCAACTAAAAATACCGCAGGCTGCGTTGAAGTTAGAATCTTAATACCGTTGTCATTAATAATACGAGTTATTTTATCAGCATTATTGGCTTGCGCAATTACTGCAAGTTCATTATTGCCAAATCTGAATATTTTTTTCTCCATAGAAGCTGCAAAAACAAACTCATTACTCCCGACCTGAACTGCATCCGAAATATAAAATGGGACTTGAGCAATCGTTTCAGCATTATTCTTATCAAATACTGACAGTAATGAGGTTGTAGGCTGTGAAACAGGAGGTGGTGTCTGATGAGATATTGGTTTGGTTTGTGCGGTATTGTTTTGGGCAGGCTGTTTTGAATTATTTTGTATATTCGTACCTGCTTGCTTTCCAGTTCTCTTACCTTCCCAGCTGATGTCTATTTTGAAATCCATACCGCCACTCATTTCCTTCATATCTGTAACCTTGCCGGTACCGCTCATCTTTTCATCTTTAACCTCTCCTTCAAGAACCAATGTACCTGAACCCTCACCAAGTGCTTCGAGACTCGTTTCTAAGGTTACCTTCCCATTATCATATTTACCGGTGAAATTGAGATTTTTTGCCTTCTCATTAATTTCTTCAGGACCTTCTCCCTGAACTTCCTTCACTACAAAGGATCCATTTATGGATTTTTCTGCATTCATAGTCAGATCAGCATCTCCAATTATGGTAAAGCTTTGCTTGAAAGATTCCCCTGAGATCCCCACTTCAATAGAAACCTTGATTTCAACTGCCCAAGTACCTGAAACCGGATCCTGTTCTTCTTTTTTCTCACCAGTAGTTTCCTGCTCATCTTCTTCAACTATTATTATGCCTTCATCTTGTATATTATGCATAGTAGATTTCTGATCAGATTGTTTTTTACTCTTCTTCTTTTTGGGTTTTTCTTCTTTAATCTCCTCTTTCTTTTCTTCTTTTGCGCCGGTATTGTCTTTAGGTGGCTCTACAGTTTCTGTCTTTATAACAGGAGGTTGCGGCGGAGGAGCCTGCATACTAGCAGGATCAACGAGATTTAACTTGGTATGTATAGGAGTGGCGTCTTGTTGTGTCAAAACTAAGAGTAATTTCCCCCCCTGATGAGGAACAATTCTGGAAACATCAAATTGATTAAACGGATATAAAATTCTTCCCTTATCCTGCGGATCTAAATTAACGAGATATCCGGGACTCTTCGTCCCGCAAACAAAGTAATTCTGGGTTTTTAAAATTGTAGCAACTGAATTTACTTTTAGTTCCACATATTTCGATACCTCTTTATTCGGCGTGACCTTGGTAACACCTGCGGGATCGCTTGTAGCGACATAAAGATTTCCTTCTTCATCGAATGCGGAATCCCATAGTGATTTTTCCGTCAGAGATACAAATTCGGACCACTTTCCATTTTGCCTTACAAAGATTTTTCCGGCCGGAATTGTAGTAGCATAAATATTATTTCCAAATGAAGAAAATGAAGTGACAAGCCATTGCCCTGTTTCAAATTCTTTTACAAACGTACCGGAGGAGGCCTTGTAAATATTCCCCTTACCGGTCCCATAAAGATAATTATCTGTTGAAAGTTTATAAAAGGACCATATTGACTTTTCATCATCCGAAAGCGCCATGCTTGAAAGTACATTTGATGTTCTTATGCGTCCGTCAAAACCGATCCCGGTGTTAATGAATTCAGCACCCTGGATAAAAGAGGAACCGCCAATCAAATCAATTTGCTTTGTATCCGAACTGAAAAGGAATAAAAAAGCAATTAGTCCAAAAGAAAGCTTCATAATTACCTCCTACTTTGTAACAAAACTTTTTCCAACCAATGTTGAGTTGCCATGACCATCTGTTGCTTTTACAACTATTCTATGTGTTCCCTTATCAAGAAGAGACAGTGAAACATCGATCTCAAACTCTTCCCTTCGTGAATCAAGAAGGGCATCAACACTGGTAAATGAGATCCAACTTCCACCATCTATCTGATACATAAACAAACTTACGTTTGTCAGTGAATCTTCAGCATAACCTGAAAGCTTCCCGCCCGAAAAATGAAAAGTTAATTTCGGACACGTATTATCGACAGTAACTCGTGAAGTTACAGACTCTGCTGTAAGTGTATCATCTTTGTGATTCGACAAATGATCAGAAGCTTCAAGTTTGAAAATTAATCCCCCTTCCGGGAGATCCCGTGTATTCACCATAAATACATTAGTAGTAAGCAGATCGGACAGACTATACCAATTCTTACTATTTTCTAATCTGTAATAAACTGAGTAGCTTAAACTATCTTTATCCGCATCTTCAACAGTCCAACTCAGGTTAATCTGTCTTCCTCCCATTGGGTTATTTTGTACCAGACTGTCGAATTTTGTTATCAGTGGCCTTCGATTAAGATTTTTGTAAGAGAGGGAGGCTCTTTCCAGCTTCGAATCTTTCCCAAGAAGATTAATTCTTAGCTGCACATAACGTCCGTTTGAAACAGAAACATTCTGCATATTTGCATCAACTGGAGAGCTCCACACGCCCCAAGTTTCATCCGGATCTGCAACGTTACCTGTTCTAATTTGCACTGTTATTCTCCCAACTCCATCAAGTTGAAGACTGCCAAGCCTAGAAACAAAACCGGTATCAAAAACTTTGCTAAAATAGACTCCGCTTTCAGAAGCGCGGCTTGTGAGTTCTCCGATTATTGAGCGCCTGCTTCCGCAAAAATATACTGTGTTATCATCCTTCGAAATTGCAGTAATAGATCCTGTATCAGCGGATGTAATAAGCTCGCAACGGTCTGTTCCTCTGAATAAAAACAATCTGCCTGTTGAATTGAGCGATACTAAAACGCCTCCGCCTGATTCTTCAATATCATTTACAAAAACCGGGAATGATAGCAGTGGCTCAATGGTTTTATCGCTGATTCTCCAAATTGTTCCTATATCCTCTTTTCCTAAACTTGGAGTGAACTCAACCGGGAAGCTTTGCCAAGAAGTAGATTTATTCGCTGCAATTACAACATCTGTACCAAGCTTTAATATGTCAATTATATCTGTTCCACGAAATTCGTTAATCAATTCCAGATTTGTCGGGTCGCTTAACTTGAACTTATATACATGCCCCGCATCAGAAGATCCGAGCAGAACACTGTTGCCATCTATCAGGATACTTAAAAAATTCGCTACCTTTTCGCTTTCCAAAAGCTTATTCACAGAACCATCCGCAGAAAGTTCATAGAGAGCTGCAGGTAGACCGCAAACTGCATACAATTTCTTATCTTTTGAATAGAGTTTCCAAACATATTTCGAAGGAATCTGTACAAAGAGTGACCATTCATTTCCCTTTTTGACATAGATCTTCCCGTTCGGAATTGTCGAGGCGAAAATCATACTCCCGAACTTAACAAATGAAGTTATAAGTAGCTCTTTTGTATCGAACTCAAAATCGACCTGTCCGGTTTTTTTTATGCTAAAAATCTTCCCTTCATTTGTACCGCCCAAAAAAGTTCCGGAAACAGGAAGAAACGAGCTTATCAGCTCAAGTTCTTTAGCGCTTACTGTTTCTACAGTTGGAGCGACTGCCAACATTCCATCTGCAGTTATTGCTATATTTTGCAGTTCTTTTGCCTCCTTGAGAAGATTTCCCTTATCAAGAACAACCTGTTTTGACTCAAAAGAGTAAACTGCAGACATCATGGAAAAAAAGAAAACTACGCCAGCGATTTTCGCCATAGAGCACCTCCAAATTATTCAGAAACAAGATCATAGCTCAAAATAATCATTATTCCATACTTAAAATGACGCTTTTAGAATAGAAATTGGTTACCAGATACTTGTTAAAGGTGGTACACAAATTGCCCATATACAAATAGTTATGAATGATTATGCTGGCGTGTAAAAATGGCTACGACAATGTGTCCCTACTGTGGTGAACATCTGGATTTCGCCATTGAACAACAAGTGCCAGATTTTAACAAGATTTCCAAGTACATAAGATAGTAGAAATTTATTAAGTAATATTTAAATTAATTACATGCCTAGGTCTAGAAGATTGAGAAGGTCTGACCAGATTCGCGGTTTAACAGGCAGCGCATCTGTAAATAAAGCCAACTTTATTTATCCGCTTTTTGCTATAGAAGGAAAATCAAAGAAAGAGGCAATCTCAAGCCTTCCCGGTCAGTACAGATACACTTTGGACATACTAAAAACAGAGCTCAAAGAGTTAAAGGAGATTGGCTTAAACAATTTCTTAATTTTCGGCGTTGTTGACAATAAAGACCAAAAAGGCAGTTATGCACTTACAAAAAATCAGATTGTAGCAGAGGCAGTTAAACTGATTAAAGATACAGACCAAAATTTCCTTGTTTTTACTGACATATGTCTTTGCGGATACACAGATCATGGGCATTGCGGATTAATTAAAGAAAAGGGAAATCAACTTGTTATCGATAACGATGAGACAGTAAAACTATTGGGGGAGATGGCAGTAATACATGCGAAGGCGGGAGCTGACTTTGCAGCGCCGAGCGCAATGATGGATTTTCAGGTTAAAGGAATACGGGCGGCATTAGACAATAATACCTGTGAAGATACCGGGATAATGTCTTATTCGGCTAAATTCCTGTCTGCTTTTTACGGACCATTCAGAGAAGCAACAGGAAATACCCCCAAGATTTCTGACAGAAGCACGTACCAGCTTCCAGTCAATCATGGTAAACAGGCGATCACTGAAATTGGGCAAGATATCGATGAAGGCGCAGATATTGTGATGGTGAAACCAGCAGTTATGTATCTGGATATAATCAATGAGGCTAGCAAAAGATATAATGCCCCTATTGCTGCGTATCATGTCAGTGGAGAGTATGCTATGATAAAGGCTGCTGTTCAGAAAGGATGGCTTGATGAAAAAAGAGCTGTGCTTGAACTCTTTACATCAATAAAAAGGGCCGGAGCTGACATTATTATTTCCTACTACAGCAAAGAAGCAGCTAAATGGCTGTAATACCATTTTGGATTTCGAATATCAGTAAATCAAACAGAAATCTAACAGGTTCATAAATGCCGGGGTTCAATTAATGGAAACTGAAGGCACCAAACATCTCCCTGTAAATTCGGGAAAACATCATACAGCGCCTTTTGATCAAAATTTTAACCGTTTGGCCAAAGATATCATTCAAGATGATGATTCCCCTGAAATACCTCAGGAAGTTCTGAAAAGATTCGACGATGAAGACGCCAGAATAGGAAAATATATAACAATCAAAGAACTTAGTAAAGGTGGCAGTGGAATTGTTTACAAAGCATATGATACAGTACTCAACCGATATGTAGCAATCAAGTTTCCTAATATGGCTTCTGAGGCTTCACTAAGAAGGTTTCAGAGGGAGGCGCTGACAATAGCAAAGCTTGAACATCCAAATATATGCCCTATTTACGATACCGGGTTACTGAATAACAAACATTTTATAGTAATGAAATATATAGATGGAGAGACTCTCTATAGTCTCCTCTGGAAAATCAGTACGAAAGAATGCATTGAAATATTTTTCAAAGTTTGTGATGCGATAGAGCATGCTCATAAGAATGGAGTGCTCCATCTTGATATCAAGCCACAAAACATAATGATTTCTTCAGACAACACTGTTTACGTGCTTGATTTTGGAATTGCAAGAGATTCAGATATTCTCCAGACGAAATCGAACGAGCTGCTCGGGACTCCTGCATACATGGCTCCTGAACAAATAAAGGAGATAACAACAGACGAGAGAACAGATATCTATTCTCTAGGAGCTTCATTATACCACTGCCTGACAAAACAGGTGCCCATCAAGGGGGAAACAACAATTGAAATTATAACCAAAATTATCGAAAATGAACCTCTCATCCCCAGCAAGATAAACCCTGAAATAGACAAAGATCTGGAGACAATTGTTATCAAGTGCCTGTATAAAGATCCAAAACTTCGATATCAAAAAATAGGTGATCTTAAAGAAGATATTAAACAAATTATAAATGACGAACCAATTTTCTCTAAAAGATCTACTCTTCTGTATTTCTCCAAAAAAATATTAAAAAAACACAGGAGTTTTTTTGCATCAACTATTCTGATTGCCGTTGCTATCATGGGAATAATGTTAATGTTGATGAATAAGCAAAAAAATTCGAGAGAGCAGGCGACGATTCACATAAACAAAGGCACAGAACTATTGAAAATAGCATCTCTTGTAAAAGAGAAAGAGCACCGAAAAGGTATCCATGATTATCTGACAAATTGCATTTCTGAGTACTCAAAGGCAATAGAAATTGATGAAACATATGCGGAAGCCTATTTAAAAAGAGGGAGGGTTTACTACAGATTGGGAAGGTTTGATCTTGCAATATCAGATTATAATTCAGCAATCGATAAAATGCCTAAACTTAGTGAATCCTATCTTTCCAGAATGCTGGCAAACCTTATGAATATTCACCATACCTCACTTGAATTCATAAAGGAGGCGGTCGAAACTGCCGTCAAAACATCGACAAATGACTTTGAATCACTAAAAAAATGCGATCCACTTCCTTCAGAGATTCAATGTGCTGAGGCTATCATCCACATTTTTAACAATGATTACGCCAATGCAGAAAAAAGTCTGACAAGCGCCATAGATAACAATCCCACACATACAGATTCTATTTTTCTTCGTAGTATGATACGTTCAACACAGTCTAATCTAGCCAGAAAAGATGAACAAAAAAAGCCTATACTTCAAAATGCGTTAAAAGATATAGAGAGATATATCGAGCTTGATCCCAACTTTATTTCTATATATATTTATGGGGCACTGATTAAAGCTAATTTGGGAGACAAAGATGGTTGTGACGATTTCATTCTCACTGCTAAACAAATAGGTGGGACTAATCCAGAGGTTCATCTACAGGAAGCGAGGATAAACTTGATATTTGGTGATAAAGAAAGCGCTGTAAATATACTGAAAAATGAATCTATATTTGAAATCGAAACATATAAAAATCAGGAGAAACTCTGTGCTTTCTATATTTCAAGAGGAATCCTTAAACTGCAGGCTGGTCTGATTACAGAAGGAGATCAGGATTTTGATAAGGCCCTTTCACTTGTACCGGTTGAGGTAAGGCCAAAGGTCTCCAGAATTCTTGACAGAAGCAGAAAATCTGCAACGAGAAGAAAGCAATAGTTCATTATTATTTTTCAATCCACAATGAAAGCAGATACTTTAGCTCATCTTCAATTTCATTGTTATCTAAAACATATTCGCTTATCTCTTTGCGTATAATTCCTTTGAGTAGCTTTCTGGCGTAGCGAAGGTAGTTAGTAACATCTGTTTCTTTCAGGCCAAATTGTTCACCGACATCCTGTCTCGTCTTAAGCTCATGAGATGACTTATCAAAATAGTATTTGTTGAAGATCTCGAAATATCGTGATTTCCCCTCCCTGTTGAGTCTATTTTTGAGCGTCTCGAATGACCTTGACAAAACCGACTTTGCCCAGTCGATGTCAAATAGCTCTGTCGGATCGGCCAGTTGTGATTCATTCAGATTGTCTTCTTCCACATCATCAATGTTGATTACTATCATATCGCGACCGCGCTTTATGCTCTGCTCTTTTCTCTTCATATTCATGAGAAAATTTTTCAAAACTGCCCGTATAAATGTCCTGAATCTGCCGTTTTCCGGGGCAACTTCATCAAGGTAATTTTTTTCCAGAAAACACTTGAAAAATTCCTGTGTGAGATCCTTCGCTTCCTCGCCTGACTTTGACCAGAACCTTCTTATGTGTAAATAAATGGGTTTCCAGTAGAGAGATATAAGATATTGCATTTTTTCTTTGTATTCAGCCGAATTTCTATCCTTTGCGGTGAGGATGATTGTCCAGGCAGTCTGAGGAAATCCGGATGGCTCTGACACAGACTCAGTACTGTTCATATAAAATTTAAGTATAAGAAAGATGATTCGTGCAGTCCATGCAGCTGCGACCAATAGCCGCAGAATTGATTAAAACCCACTTACAATAAAGAAAAGGTATCATAAAACTCCTCTAAAATGAAGATTAAACGGTGTTTATGAAGGTAAACTTTTTTCAACAAATTTTCACAAAGTCGTGCACGCGCAGCAAAAACTTTACCTTAGTATTATAGAGGGCAAAAAGCCTGAAAGGATGTAAGGAATGAACCATTTTATTAGCACTATCAAGATCTTGTCCGTAATTTTAACTTTTTTCTTGTTATCGATGCAGATCCATCGACCATACGAAGTTGATGAAAAGCCATGGGCGAAGTCTTATTCACGCCATCAAAGATGAAGACACTGGAATGTTCATATTCACTGGAATGGCATCTTTTTTGACTACTTCACATATTGATGAATTTTGGGTATTCAAGGTATCAAGCAGAGGTCAAATCAAATTTGACCCCGCAAGCGGCGCTCAGAGCAATGCTGTCGTCCCGTTCACAATTACAAATACCTTATTCATCGAACAATTAACAAATGTAAACTCAACGAGTACAGCTGCAACAATACGGTCATCTGACTTATTACAAATAACAACAAACGCTAAGATAGGAACCCAATCAAAATAAACATATGAAATTGAATAGCTACAGAATAATCCTTATTTCGATCTTCATCATCTCACTTATAGTGTTATTAAGTAGGCATAATACCAGTCCATATTATCAAATAAGTGAAGTTCGTGACTCTCAAACCTTGCACCAACAAAAAGCAACACTCGAAGAAGCACAAGAATCAATAAACGATATTCCTACTGTAATGAAAACAAATAGTAACCCTAATGTCCAAAGATTTAACTATGAAGTTCCCGTTCAGATCGTAGAAATAAAAGGATTTGTTTATAACCGAGGTGGGAAGCCTGATTCTGACGGATTTGTCAGTGCTATTATTTACTCAGAGAGGTATTCTATATTAAAATTTGAAGCCCGTTCGTATATCAAAACTGATGAACATGGTTATTACAATACTCAATTAACTTTTGGACGAGAATCAGCAGACTATTTTCTTTGTATAAGCGCATTAAAATGCAGATCATTATCAGACAAGGATAAATGTGACAATGATATATATAATCAGTCACCAACACGGGTTATCAAGATTGAGGAGAACGTTAAAGTAATTACAATTGATTCGTGTTATTTTTCCGAATTTGCAAAACTAAATATATCTGTTGACCCTGGTGGATACCCATATGTTGTTTTACCGTATAGAGTGGGCAGTTCAATCTTGTCCAGAGACTACAGATCTAATACTGTAGTTCCAGCAAATATTCCTCTACAAATTCAAGTCGGTCGTCACGGATATAGACAACAAGAAATAAATATTGAGCCCCTATATGGTGGAGAGATCAGACAAGTATTGATTAAGTTAGAATCCGGTTCGCAAGTATTTAAAGGCAGGATAGTTGACCCCTATGGATTTCCATTATCAGCCGCTATCGAGTTATTGATTGATGGCAAGAGAGAATGCGGTTATGGCACAAACAATGAGGGTGTTTTTACTATTCCCAACCTTCCGAATAAGATAATAGATAAAGTTGAGTTCCATGTTAGTTCATACAATCCAGATCCGAATGTCGAAGTATACCACAAACCTTTAATTCTATACGATGTTAATCCCAATCAGGAACTAACGATAACAGCAATCCCTGAGACAAGACAAGTAGATAAAACTACTTATATATACAGGGGAAGATGTTTAGATAAAGAGGGAAATCAAATATCTGGAATGATGGTCGGTTTAGAAACTTCAGATCAAGAAGGTTATTTTGAATTTGAATCATCCCACCCCATTATTGAGAATCTTTGGATCACTGATGCACACAAGCGATACAAACCGAAGCTCTTCCGCAACGTCAAGGCAGGGACATTCCTAGAAGTAGTGTTCGAGCAGTAAAACATTTAAATTATTTCAAAGTAGCCACTAAAATCGTCTTAAAAGCTGTCTAAGTAACGTTAAAGCCCATTTTAAGCTGGTTTATTATTTTCAACAAATTTTCACAAAGTCGTGCACGCGCAGCAAAAACTTTACCTTAGTATTATAGAGGGCAAAAAACCTGAAAGGAGGTAAGGAATGAAAAAAATGAATTTTCTGATGTTGCGATCGGCAAAAATTTCAATGATTCTATCACTTGCGCTACTCACTATCACATTGGAGGTAAAATGTGGTGCTCGTCCAAGTCATAGCGGAAGCTCTGACGATAGCAATACGAGTTCATCGACAGGATCAACAGGAATTGATGGCGGAACAGTTACTTCAGCTGCTCCAACTTCTATCCCAAGCGCATTTACACTTCTTACTCCAACGGATGGAGCAGGAGTCATTACACTGATACCAACATTTTCATGGTCAGATTCAGCCGGAGAGCAAAGTTATACCTTCGAGTTGGCATTGGACAAAAACTTTACCGCACCTCTTGTATATTCTATCAACTCAATCCCAGCAAATGTAATCGACTATGCCATACCTGCCAATACGCTGATCGATGGACTGACATATTACTGGAGAGTTACTGCTGTAAATACAAAAGGAGCAACTACAGCAACAAACAATCCTTACTCATTTAAAATAACAGAGTCAGCTTTTAGTTTAACTACACCTACAGATGGAAGTCTGGGACTGCAACTGGCGCCAATTCTTACCTGGAGCGACTCTAACTCATCAACACTTTATACAATAGAAATAAGTACATCAAACTCCTTCAACACAATAGATCACACTGCCACTGTACAGCCAGCAAGTACATTATACAGCATTCCCAGCGGAACACTTACATACAGCAAGGCATATTATTGGAGAATAAAATCTACTAAGAGTACAGGAGAAATGATAACGGCTTCAAATGCTCCGTTTTACTTCACGACAATCGACGATCCTTCGAGCAATAACGGAAACGAACCACAAGGAGAAGAGCCGGGATCAAAGAAGCCAAAATAATATATATGGAAAACATAATAAAAATTTTACTCGTTCTTTGTCCTTTAGCTATAAACGGCACATATAACAAAGGTCCAATAAATAAGCTGTCATCTTTCTTTGATGATCCGAATATTGCTGCAGTTTCTGCAGGAGGAATACATTCTCTTGCTCTTAAACGCGACGGAACTGTTTGGTCATGGGGAGACAACACTTATGGCCAACTAGGAAACGGCTCATATGGAAATTTCGAAACCAATCCGGTACAAGTGGCAGGTTTATCAAATGTAACACAGATAGCTGCAGGCTACTCATATAGCTTGGCGCTTAGAAAGGATGGAACTGTTTGGGCGTGGGGATGGAACACTTATGGTCAATTAGGAAATCCCACTGTCACATCGAGTACAGTTCCAATTCAATCACAAATTAATAACGCAATCTATATAGCGGCGACTAAATACAGCATATTTGGTTTTTCAGCAGTTATAAAAAATGACCGTACTCTCTGGATGTTTGGAGACAATCAATTTGGACAGCTCGGCAATGGAACAAGCGGATGGGGAACAGGAAGCAAAATTCCAGTCCAAGTACAAGGCATCAGCAATGCATCACAGGTCTCTCTTGGTTGGGCTTATACCCTCGTATTAAAAACAGATGGAACGGTATGGGCATGGGGAAACAACAATCTCGGTGCACTTGGAAATGGAACAACAATCAGCAGTAATATTCCAGTCCAGTCATCTGGACTAAATAATATCACCAGTATCTCAGCAGGTTTTAATTACGGTCTTGCGATAACAGCCAATAGAAATGTCTATGGATGGGGAGCTGATGGTTCAGGTCAATTGGGGACAGGAACGGCTGTAGTTTATAGAACGACTGCCACTCTGACCCTTTTCGGTCCTGCACAAAGCATCGCTACAGGATATATTCATTCTATGGTATTAAGAACTGATGGAACTTTGTGGGCATCAGGAGATAACTCCTCCGGTCAACTTGGAAATGAAAGCGCCGGTTGTACAGGTACATGCACTACAAATCCTGTCCCATCAAAAGTTTTAATTGATGGAGTGCTTCCGGGTGATGCAGTCATCTCAGCAGGAACATTTTTCTCCCTTGTTATAAAAAAATGGATTAATTCAACCATAACAATGTCGTGGGGTCAGAACAATAAGGGACAGCTTGGGAATGGAACGACAACCAGTTCCAATGTTCCAGTAAAAGTGATCTGGTAACATTTATGAACCTAAGAATGGGCAAGCTGAGTTTGTTCATCGCTTTATGCGCAATTCTGGCTAATGTCGCACATGCCAATCTGGCTGGTCCGGTAAGTTGCGGAAATTCTTTTGGTCCTGTACAATCTGTATCGTCAGGCGAGTAATTCAATATTGTGCTGAAAGACAATGGAGCAGTTTAAGGATGGGCTACAGTTTGCCGCCACGTGTGGTATTAATAACCATGAATAACTTGGCAACGATTCAACTGTACCATACTCCAACTCACCCGTGAAAGTGCTAGATCCTTCCAGATAACTAGAACTCATCTCACAGGAGAAACAGTCCCTTTAACAAAAGACTAAGACTACTATACTAAATATATGTCAGAAAAACCTACGATATTGGTAACAGATGATGATGATTCAATAAGAAATCTTCTTGAATACTCTATAGGAAAAGAAGGCTACAAGGCGATAACCACCGATAACAATGACACTGCGCTGGCCATTTTAAAGAATGATCGCGTAGATGTAATAATTCAGGATATAAAAATGCCTGACAGAGATGGAGTAGAACAACTTAAGCTTATCCGTGAAATCAACAAGGATGTTCCGGTAATCATAGTGACAGCATATTCTGACTGGAATACAGCCGCTGAAACGTGCAGGAACGGGGCATTCGCCTACATAAGAAAACCTTTCGACATCAATAAGGATATTCTAGACACGATAAAAAGGGCCCTGAAACTCAGAGAAGCAGCAAATAAATTGGACATAACAAGACCTCTTTCAAAACTTGGATTTATTCTGGGACAGAGCATTCAAATGAAAAAAATAATCGATACTGTTGTCAGGATAGCTTCAGGAAGTACATCATGTCTAATCGTCGGGGAAAGCGGTGTCGGGAAGGAACTGATAGCAAGATCACTTCACTATCTTTCTCCCAGAAATACAAATCAATTCGTTGCTCTTAACTGCGCTGCGATTCCTCATAATCTCCTTGAAAGTGAACTGTTCGGATACAAACAGGGTGCCTTCACAGATGCACATGCGGACAAAAAAGGACTTGTTGAAGTTGCGAACAATGGGACAATGTTTCTCGACGAAATAAGCGAACTTCCTATACAGCTCCAGCCAAAACTACTTAGGCTGATAGAAAACTCTGAGTATATGCCGGTCGGAGATGTAAAAGTTCACAAAGCAGATGTCAGATTTATTGCAGCAACAAATGTCGATCTCACCAAAAGAATAAAGGAAAACTGCTTTAGAGAAGACCTCTATTATAGAATCAATGTGATAGCGATACAGGTTCCTCCATTAAGGGAACGAAAGGATGATATTCCGGTCCTGGCTGAGCACTTTTTGTTCAAGTACTCGAATCAGCTCAGAAAAAACGTCACAGGATTTACAGACAGGGCAAGAAACCTGCTCCATAACTATCAATGGCCTGGGAATGTCAGAGAGCTTGAAAATGTCATACAGGCAGCAGTGGCATTAACTTCAAACGAGATGATAGATGAAGATGACTTCCAATTAATCCAGTCAAGGGTAGAACAAACCGGAGAAGTCGTTGTGGATAAGCTAACAGAAGGTTTCAAATTAGACAGTGAAATTGAAAGGATTGAAAGAGATTATCTCGCAACAGCACTAAAAAAAGCAGATGGAAATCACACGCAGGCCTCAAAATTGCTTGGCATGAGTCTAAGTTCGTTCAGATACAAGGCACAAAAATATGGACTAATATAACAGTCTATACAGTCTTAACAATCTAACAAGTCTGAACGGTCTTGGAAGTCTTACAACTCAAAATAATTTTATGATCAAACTGTTTAGACTTGTGAGACTCATTAGGCTGATAAGACTGTATGATTAGCGTGGTGCGGGTTTGTTCCAGTCGACTTTCCAGCCTCCATCTTCGATTTTCATGACGTACATCTGCACTGCCCCATCGCCGGATCTCACTATTATTGTCCCTTCGTTAAATTCGATATAATTTTCAAGAATATCCATCCTTTTAAACTCAGTTAATATAATGTCCCTTCCATATTGATAATGTTCCTTAATTAAATTTAAAAACCATTCAGATCCTTCAATTGCTTCAGGAAGCGGCGGAAGGCTTTTGTAGGTTATAAACTGTATATTTGCCTGGGTAAGCCATCTATCAAAAAGCGATTCAAGATCTTTTGGAAGCTCTTTATATTTCTTTGAGGCAAAATCATTAAAAGGCGGGTTTTCATAAATTCTGTACAACCATTTTGATTTCATCTGTTTTCCAGTCAATTTCAAAGCTTCTTCGAGCTCCCCTGCCCGTATATGGTCGACCCATTTCTTAAAGTGACTAACCATCATCGCTTCTTTCGGATTAGAACAGGAAATCAAAAATAAAAAAGTTGCGCTACTGCAAAAAATCAAAGATTTTATTTTGTTCAACAAGTTTTTCCTCCCCTGTAGACATATTTTTAATTTTAATTTTTCCGACATCAGCTTCATCTTTTCCCAAAATACACACATATTTTGCATTCTGCTTGCCAGCCTGTCTCATCTGTGATTTTACACTTTTGGTTATAAAAGACATATCTGCAGGAATTCCTTTTGCCCTTACGGAAGAAATAACAGAATATATCGCGTCCTTTTGTTCTTCATCAACATAGATTCCATAAACAAGTTGTTTCTGTGGAACAAGCGGATTATTATTTTCCAATAAGATCATCAGTCTTTCAACACCGCAGGCAAATCCGACACCCGGTAATGAGTCTCCTCCTATATCCGCAAGCAAATTATCATAATGACCACCCCCGCTGATCTCACTTTGCGCGCCAAGTTGAGAACTTCTCCATTCAAAAACTGTTCTGGTATAGTAATCAAAACCTCTAAATAAGAAATTATCTTCTATATATTTTACTCCATCTTTACTTAAAAGATCCAGTACACATTTATGGAAATCTGCACATTGCCTGCATAGAAATGATTTCATAGGTGGAGTGTCTGTTCTTTCATCACGACAGGACTGTACTTTACAATCAAGAAGCCTGAAAACATTCCTCTCATACCGGTTATTACAATCTTTGCATAATTTGTTTAATTTCGGCAAATAATACTCTTTTATTTTATTACGGTAGTCTTTTCGACAGTTCGCACAGCCAATTGAATTCACATACAATTTATAAGTTACTATCTGCAGTTTTTGAAGTATAGACTCAAACACCGATATAACCTCCACATCACATCCGGGCGAGTCTGCTCCTACACATTCAATTCCGATCTGATGAAACTGTCTCTGCCTTCCTTTTTGAGGTCTTTCCTTTCTGAATGCGGCGCCTGCATACCAAAGTTTTATGAGATCCTGCTGTTTATTAAGAGTATTTTCTACAATAAATCTTGCCACAGGAGCGGTAAGCTCCGGTCTCAATACGTACCTATTCTCATCGTCCCCAAAAATAAACATTTCTTTCTGAACAACATCGGTTGTTTCACCGACACCGCGTTCGAAAAGTCTGTACTCTTCAAAAATCGGGGTTTGAATCTCATCATAGCAATAAACTTTCATCACATCTCTGGCGGTATTAATAATCAGATTGAATAACTGGAGTTGTTTACCAAACAAATCTACAGTGCCTCGTGGGACATTAATCGTCATTTCAACCCATTATATAAAAACACAAATAATATTAACCATTTTTACTTCCAGATACCTGACGGAACTTCACTGAAGCACTGAAAACCCACAGAAGCACTGAGAAATTTGAAAAAATCTATTTCCTTGAATCCATTGTATTTCTCTGTGATTCCGTGGATATTCTGTGCCTCCGTGTATGCAAAACATTTCGCATACTCCATTACCCGTAATTTATGGAAAAAAAGTTCAAACGTGATAAATCTTGCGCTACCAGTTCCAAACAACAAGATACAAAGGCATGAAAATACTTGTTACGGGGGGAGCCGGTTTCGTAGGTTCACACATAGTAGATAAATTTAAAATAGATCATAATGTGTATGTAATCGACAATCTCTCGTCAGGAAAGAAATCCAATCTTCCCAGCGGAATTAAATTCATAAAAATGGATATTAACGATAAATCTCTAAAAAACTTGCTTCTAAGGATAAAACCTGACGTAATTATTCATCTTGCCGCGAATGCAAGTGTGAGGCTTTCATTGGATAAACCT